>JAUIGT010000688.1 GCA_030432615.1 Verrucomicrobiia bacterium | reverse complement strand
CGATGCCCTCGAGGGCCGCCGCCACCTGCTCGACCAGGAAGGCCACGTCGAGATTCCCGTCGCGCAGCCCGGCCAGCATCTCCGGCGAGGAGTGATCGTGGAGGCTGACCTGGACCTCCGGATTGGCCCGCCGGAAATTTCTCAGCACCTCGGGCAGGAGCCGGGCCGTCGGGGAGGGCGCGTATCCGATACGCAACGAGAGGCAGCCCCGCCGGGCCTCCGCCTTCACCTTCGCGATCGAATCATCGAGGCGCGCGAGGATGTCCCGCGTTTCCTCGAGAAAGAGCCGACCCGCATCGGTGAGCCGGATGGAGCGCCCGGTCCGCTCGAAGAGGGAGACCCCGAGTTCAGCCTCGAGATCGTGAATCTGGCGCGTCAGCGGCGGCTGGGAAACGTGGAGCCGGGCCGCGGCGCGGGTGACGTTTTCCTCCTCGGCGACGGCCACGAAGTAGCGCAGGTGACGGAGTTCCATGCCGAATAGGGAAAGCGAAAGCCACGATACGCCGCGACCATGCCCATTCAAGCGAACGTAGGACCAGCACAGGCCTCACCGTGCCCGACTCGCCCCTCCCACATCCACACTTCCATCACTTCCCGCGGGATGCTATGGACTAACCATGTTCCGGATCTTCCCGCCAGTCATCGTCGCCACTTTTTTCCTGCCGATACTTACATCCGGGCAGGAAGAAGCCTCTCCCCCCCGCATCAGCTTAAGCGTGATCAATTCCGAGGGCACCGAAGTCGAAGTCGATCTGCTGACCGCGGAGCTGACATCCTGGGATCGCGAGGTTTCACTGCGGGAACGCAGGCAGCTATCGCTGCTCACCGACGAGGCCATTCTGACCGAGCGCGGATTCAGCCAGGTCGCCAGCGCGTCCATCGTGCTTCTCGTCGAGTCATTCGAAACCGAAAATTCACGATTCCTGGCCACCAGGGCCATCGAGGGAGTCACTGGGCGAACCCTGTGGGCAGACTTTCGGGCGCGGGAAGACAGCCTCGAAGACTGGGTCGAAAAGGTAAAGTCGAACCTATCCACCTTTTCCCATCCTCCCGAGCATGGAACACTCGTCTCCCTTCAGGGATTGCATCGCGAGTTCGAGGCGGGCGCCGAGGATCTCGATCTCGAAGCGATCGCGCTGGGACGATTAGTGGCGTCTGAACTGGGGACGGGGAGCAAAATCACCGTCCTCGAGCGATTCGATCTCGGTCCAATCGAATTCGAGCGCTTTCTCACCAAGCTCGAACTTCCAGAATACTCCAAACCGGACTTCGTTGTGTCGGGAAGCTTCCAACTGACGGGCGATGCCGGGAGGGCTCGGCTAAGAATCCGGGGGATGAACAGCTCCACTATTGTCCAGATCGAGGTGGATTCCAAGACCGGTGGAATGCCTCAACTTGCCCAAGAAATCGGGAATTCGCTGGCCGGCACAATCGGGGACCAATCGAACCTCGATCCGTCCGGGCAACGCCGGAGGCCTCGCGTCGAAGAAGTCACCCTCGCACTGGACGAGGCCGAACGCAGTTTCCGCCTGGGTCTGTATGAACTCTCTGCCAAGCAGGCGGAAGTCGCCAATTTGATCGACCAGGAGGAGGATCCCGCGATCGACCTCCTTCGTCTCTACTCTCATCTCTTCTCGATTTTCCCCTCGCTTCCCGGTGTCAACATCAACCGCGGTGCTCTCTCCATTTTTGGAAGTACCAGCGACGGCGGCAACCTCGATCTCTGGGAGACCTACCACTTCCAGAAGGAGGAGTTTCCGCCGAAGCCGACGGCCCGGGAACTGGCTTCGATCGCCGGATTCATCGATGCCCTGAGTGACTTTGTCGATCAGTTACCGCCCGAAAACGCCGACACCCGCTACAGTCGTTCGCGGACTCTTCTGGGAGAACTGCACCAGGTCATCGGTCCGTTTCTCGAGGAGTTCACATGGGCGGCCTATGAGGTGATCGAGAAGGATCCTGACAGCGACATCCAAGCCCAGATGCTCCGCTTGGGCGGCGCCCTGCATCGCCTCCATCAACTTGAGACCGAACGCCTCCCAGGCTGCTACCACTATCCCCAGAACTTGTTCACTCTACCGTTGTTGTTGGGCCCTTCCGGTAAGGGAATCGCCCATCTCGAGAGCCAGCTCTACGGGGATCATCTGCTGGAGCTGCGCGAGATGCAGAAGACGGCCTACCAAAGGCGAATGCAACAGTTCAAGGACTATCGCATCTCCCTGTTCCAGTTTCTCGGTCTCACGAATGAAGACCGCAAGGTAATCTTGGCGGGCGAGGATTTCGCCGGTCATCGCATCGTGGGTGCACTCTCCGACTCGGCGATTACCCCGATAGAAGCGATCCAAACCGCCTGCAAACCACGAGGGGACGCGCTGGATCCGTTGCGTGAACTCGATCTAGCCATCGCTTCCATGATGCCCCACGAAGCGGGAGAGCAACGGAACCAGGCATACGCGGAGGTCCTGCGCCTGCTCGACACGCATTCCGCCACCCTGGCGGAGATGGGGCTCCTCGGCGGCTACGCCGTCATCCTCCTTCACCTCGACAACAGCTTCCACTACGGGGGAGGTTTCTACGCCTCGACCGAGGATGCCCTCGATTTCTGGAAAAAGATCCACGAGAAGGCCTACGCAGCATCACCTTGGGGCGAATCTCAATTCACCTCTTCCCTAAAGCCCCTCTACAAGTCCATCGATTACTTCGAAGAGAACCCGGCCGAGGCGG
>JAUIGT010000105.1 GCA_030432615.1 Verrucomicrobiia bacterium | reverse complement strand
TACAACTCCAGCAATCCCCAGGTCATGAACGCGTAATCCTCGAGGTGAGCCGTGAGACCCGCTTCTCCCTGACGGTAGCGCTTCAAAAGCAGACCCTCTTCAGTCGTCAGAGTCTTCAGCACAAAATCCGCCGCTTTCACAGCCGCCTCACGATATTCCGCATCGCCGAGGACCTGCGCCCCTTTGGCAAACGCCGCAATCATGAGCCCGTTCCAGTCCGTCAGAATCTTATCGTCTTTCTGCGGGTGAATCCGTTTCTCACGATGCGCCCAGAGCTTTTGCCGCATCGGCTCGAACTTCGCCATTTCCTCATCCGACAACTGCTTTCGTAAATGCGGAATGCTGTCGCCCGTTCTCTCGCGGGTCGCCTCGTCGAGAAAATTCCCGCCACGCGTGATGTTGAAAGTCGAATTGAAAAAATCGCCATCGTCTTCACCGAGCACTTCGTTCACTTCGTCCTGATCCCAGACGTAGAACTTTCCTTCCTCGCCCTCGCTGTCGGCGTCCTCGGCCGAGTAGAAACCACCGCCTTCATGCGTCATGTCGCGTGACACGTAGGTCAGCACTTCGCGAGCGGTCCGGGCAAAGCGTTCGTCGCCGGTGACCTGGTAGGCCTCAAGGTTGGCGATCACGAACAGAGCCTGGTCATAGAGCATTTTCTCGAAATGCGGAACGAGCCAGATGGGATCGGTCGAATAGCGATGAATGCCGAAGCCGACGTGATCGTAGACCCCGCCGCGCCGCATGGAGGTGAGCGTTTTTTCCACCATGGCCGAGGCGTTGGCCTCCCCGCTTCGCTGTCCGTAGCGAAGCAGGAACATGAGGTTCGGGGGCACGGGAAACTTGGGAGCGGATCCGAAACCACCGTGGTTGGGATCGAATCGCTGGGCGAACGAGGCGTATCCTCGCTCCAGCACCGCGGGTTCGAGGGCGTCGCCGGGAGAGCCGCCGGTCATCTCCTTCAACTTCTCGGCGAATCGCTCGGCGTCGGCGAGGACGGCCTCGTGCTGATCCTTCCAGATGCCGGCGATGTGGGGTACGAGGTCGAGCATTCCGGGACGTCCCGCTCGGCTTTCCTTGGGGAAGTAGGTGCCCGCGAAAAACGGCTTGCGCTCAGGCGTCAGTATCACCGTCATGGGCCAGCCGCCACCGCCGGTGAGCGCCTGGGTGAAGGTCATGTAGACCTCGTCGATGTCCGGTCGCTCTTCCCGATCGACTTTCACGGGGATGAAGTGTCGGTTGATCAGTTCGGCGACTTCCTCGTCCTCGAACGACTCGTGCTCCATCACGTGGCACCAGTGGCAGGTGGTATAGCCGATGCTGAGGAAGACGGGCTTGCCCTGCTTTTCCGCCTCGGCGAAGGCCTCGTCCCCCCACGGTCGCCAATCGACCGGGTTGCCCGCATGCTGGAGCAGGTAGGGGCTTTTCTCGAACACGAGCCGATTGTATTCGGGGCCTCCGTCGGGGGGAAGTTTCGCGATTTCTTCGGGGGAGGGAATCGGTTTGCGGGAGTGCGGGGTTTCGGAGGCGGAAACGGACATGACTCCTCCAAACTCGATCAGGGAAAGGCCCAAGACCAACGAAAACGGGAGAAACCGGCCGGCGGAGAGAGGAACGAAGGGGTTCACGATCGCAGCTTCGCACGAATCGAACCCGGTGCGAACGCGTTCGAATGGCGGGATCGGGGCGCCCTGGAGGTGGAAAACCACCGGGGACTCCACCGAGTGGATCGAGGGGCGTCCCGTGGTTGTCAGGAGTCACGAGAGACCCTATGATGCCGGCTTCCCGCACCCTGCCCTCCACCATCGAAATTTTCCTTTCTCCGGCCATGCACGAACTGAAAGACACCCAGAGTGAGCGTGATTATCGTCAGATCGCGATCGATCGAGTCGGGGTGAAGGATCTGCGCTACCCGATCGAGATCCGGGACAAGGCGGGCTCGAGCCAGAGCACCGTGGCCACCGTTTCGCTGGCGGTCGATCTGCCGCATCACTACAAGGGTACCCACATGAGCCGGTTCATCGAGGTCCTGAATTCCCATGGACCGGTTCTCGATGTGCACTCGATCTCGGAGATTCCGAAGGAACTCCTGGGGCGCCTCGATGCCCAGCGAGCCCACATCGAGTTCCGCTTCCCGTTTTTCCTGGAGAAAAAGGCCCCGGCCACGGGGGCGGGCGGCCTGATGGACTACGAGGTGATCTTCGAGATCGATGCCACCCGGGAGAGCGAGGATTTCATCCTCACGGTGTTGGTGCCGGTGACGACGCTCTGTCCCTGTTCCAAGGCCATCAGTGCCCGGGGAGCCCACAACCAGCGTGGCATCGTAACCTTCGCGGTGCGCTTTCGTGATGAGCCCGTCTGGATCGAGGATCTGGTGCGCCTGGTGGAGACCTGCGCCAGCTCGGAGCTCTACAGCCTGTTGAAGCGGCCCGACGAGAAACACGTCACGGAGGCAGCCTACGACAATCCGGTCTTCGTGGAGGACCTGGTTCGCAACGTCGCCGCCGCTTCCAATGAGCAGGAAGACATCGCCTGGTACCGGGTGGAGGCGGAAAATTTCGAGTCGATCCACAACCACAACGCCTATGCGGTGGTGGAGAAGAACGGGGACGAGTGATCGGTCGCCCCCGGTCGCGGTGGGCAATGTTTTCCGCGTCGTGGAGATTTCAGAAAAAAACCGCCGTCCCTCGCGGGATCGGCGGTTTTTTGTGAGAGTGTTTCGGCAGGTGCTTTGAAGTGCCTTTCCTGATTACCAGGTGCGACCGCGGGTGTAACCGACGGTCGAGAGCTGGCCAAGCTGCGGCGGGAACTCCTCGTAACCGTGGATCGGGTCGTAGTTGATGCTGGTGTAGGGCGGGCGGTAGGTGTCCTTGTAGAGCGGCTTGCGAAAGTTCACCACTTCGTAGACGCCGTAGGCGAGACGGGCCCCGGTGCGCTCGAGACCGGTGATGATCCCGTTGAAGATGACCTCGGTCGCCTGGTCGCCGGACTCGGCGGAGCGCCAGACGGTGACCGGGAGTTCGGTCCAGCCATAGAGGATGTTGGAGAGACCGCGAGAAAGCTTGCGGGTGGAGGTGTACTTGCTCTTCGGCGGGGCCTGAATGTCCGCGTAAGCGGCGGACACGATGCCCAGCAAAGTGATGGCGACCAGGAATTTCTTCATAGCAGGCGGAGAATAGACAGGCGTCTTTGGCTTGGCAACCCTATTTTTTCGCTTGGCGCGAGGTCGGTTGTTCCTATGTTCAAGGAAACTATCATGCATCCCGACCTCGAAAAGCTTGTTGCCCGCGCCAAAATCGACCCGCAGACCGCTGAACGTCTCGATCAGCTTCAACCCGGAACCTACTGCTATCACAAGAGCTGGAGGGCGGGTCGCATCAATTCCTGGGACCGGCTATCGCTGAAAGTCGTCATCGACTTCGAAGACAAGCCCGGCCACGAGATGGGAATGAAGTTCGTGGCTACCTCGGTGGAACCGGTTCCCGACGATCATTTTTACGCCAAGCGTTTCGGCAGCCTGGAAGAAATGCAGACCCTGGCCAAGGACGATCCGGTGGCCTTGGTGAAGCTGGCGCTGGAGGGATCCGGAGATACTCTCTCTCTCGACAATCTCGAGGAGATGATCAAGGGAACGATCGTTCCCGAGGGCAAGTACAAAGGCTGGTGGGAATCGACCAAGAAGAAGCTCCGAAATGAAAATCGTTTCGTGGTTCCGGCCAAGCGCAACGAGCCCCTGGAATTGCGCGACGCCGATCTCAGTCCCTCGGACGCTCTCGTGCAGGACTACGAAAGTGCCCGAGACCTGAAGGGCAAGACCAAGGCCGCCGAGGCCATCCTGCGGGAGATCCAGGTGTTCGAGGATCCCGCCGCGCAACTGCTCGGTGTCGTGGAGGACCTCACCGAATCGGCTCGCAAGGCCCAGAAGCTCTACCTCGACGCCTCGATCGAAATGGTCCTGGAGCGGGATGAAATTCAGAAGAAGGTGCCCGAACTGAAGCTGGACGACAACCAGCTGACCATCGCCGGCCTGATCCGGGACAACGAGGAACTGCTCCCCGAACTGCTCCAGAATCTCTCCATCTCCCGCGTGCGGCTGGTGATCCAGGCCCTGCCCGAAGCGTTCGGCAAGGAGGTCTGGGTGCAGAAAACGCTCAACCTGATTCCCCAGTGCAACCTGCGCGCCATCAGCGAGATCGCGAAATTCCTGGCGGATCAGGGACACAGCGATGCGGTGCTGGAGTTTTTCGAGTCCCGCCTCCAGCAGCGAACCCTGTCCTCGGACGCCCTCGCCTGGGTCTGCAAGGAACGCAAGGGCATGGCCGAGGTCATTTTCGATCCCTCCATCAGCCTGGCGGTGATGAGTTCGCTGGAAGTGGATTCGCTGAACGAGGAAGGGGGCGTGCGCGCCGCCAACCGCCTGCGCGACCTGCTCAGCGATGACAAGACTCTGATCCACGATCTCATCGCCGAGGCCGACATCAACACGGTCCGCAATTTCGCCGGCCGTCTCATGGGCACCGCCGTCTTCGACGACCTCACCCGCAACTCCCTGATGGCGCGGATCATCAAGATGTATCCCGACCTCATCGATCTCGTCGGGGGACAGGACAGCGACAAGGAGGAGCCGCTCTTCGTCTCCGAGGAAAGCCTGACCAAGCGGAAGGCTTCCTACGACAAGCTGGTCAAGGAAGAGATTCCGCAGAATCGCGAGGACATCAAGGTGGCCCGATCCTACGGGGACCTGCGCGAAAACTTCGAGTACAAGTCCGCCAAGGAATACCAGCGCGTCCTCATGAAACGGAAGGCCGACTGGGAACGCGATCTCAAGCTGGCGCAGCCGATCGATTTCTCCAAAGCCGATTCGTCCAAGGTCAGCATCGGAACGGTGGTCGCCCTGGAAAACCTGGCCAATGGGGATACCAAGACCTTCACGGTGCTCGGTGCCTGGGACAGCGATCCCGACAAGGGCATCCTGGCCTACCTTTCCGACGTGGGCCAGGCCCTGCTCGACAAGCAGGTCGGAGCCGAGGTTTCCCTGCCCACTGCCGAGGGCAACCGCGAGAGTTTCAAGATCACTGGCATTTCCGTCTGGAACGGTTGATCCGGAGTCCGCTCGGACCCCGTGATCGCCGCGAGAGTGCGGTTGTTTCCGGGTGCGGCCCCGCTCGGTCTTCGGCGAGTGGCGATTGTCCTTGCGACGGAACCGCCGCTTGAAATTCCGGGTGGGCGGGACTACCGCTTGCGCCCGGAACCCCCTCCCGACTTGCCTGAAATTCTCAGAATTTCAGCGGTTTTGATATTGAAGAAATCTAAAGTAACGTCAAACTACACCTGTATCCGTCATGTTCGATACCATCATCTCAGACATCCGAGGCCGTGAAATCATCGACAGCCGTGGCAATCCCACGGTCGAAGTCGATGTCGAGCTCGAAGGAGGCGCCATCGGCCGGGCCGCCGTTCCCAGCGGCGCCAGCACGGGCGAACACGAGGCCTGCGAACTCCGTGACGGAGACGATTCCCGTTATCTTGGAAAAGGGGTGACCAAGGCGGTCGAGTCGGTCAACACCAAGATCGTCGAAGCCCTCCTCGGCGCCGATGCCACGGACCAGACGTCGATCGACAAGGCGATGCTCCAACTCGACGGCACCAAGAACAAGAAGGAGCTGGGAGCCAACGCCATCCTCGGTGTGTCCATGGCCACCGCCCACGCCGCCGCCAGCCAACTCGGACTGCCGCTCTACAAGTATCTGGGCGGCCCCAATGCCAAGGTCCTGCCGGTGCCGATGATGAACATCCTCAACGGTGGCGCTCACTCGGACGCGCCCATCGATTTCCAGGAGTTCATGATCGTGCCCAAGGGGGCGCCGACCTTCCGTGAAGCGCTGCGCCAGGGAGCGGAAATCTTCCACGCCCTCAAGAAAGTGCTCAAGGGCCGCGGTCTTTCCACCGCCGTCGGTGACGAGGGCGGATTCGCCCCGAACCTCGACTCCGCCGACGACGCCCTGGCCGCGATCGCCGAGGCCGTCGACAAGGCCGGCTACAAGTTCGGTGAGGACATCTTCATCGCGCTCGATGTCGCTTCCTCCGAGTTCTACGACGCCGAGAAAGGCAAATACGTCTTCAAGAAATCCAGCGGCGACGAGCTCTCGGGCGCCGAACTGGTCGATTTCTACATCGATCTCCAGAAGAAATATCCCATCATCTCCATCGAGGACGGTTGCGACGAGAACGACTGGGACAGCTGGAAGATCATGACCGAGAAGATGGGGGGCAACACCCAGCTCGTCGGCGACGACCTTTTCGTGACCAACGTCGATTTCCTCAGCAAGGGCATCAGCCTCGGCGTGGCCAACTCCATCCTCGTGAAGGTGAACCAGATCGGCTCCCTGACCGAGACCTTTGACGCCGTCGAACTGGCCAAGGAAAACCGCTACACTTCCGTGATCAGCCACCGTTCCGGCGAGACCGAGGACGCCACCATCGCCGACATCGCCGTGGCCACCAACGCCGGCCAGATCAAGACCGGTTCCCTGAGCCGTTCCGACCGGATCGCGAAATACAATCAACTCCTCCGCATCGAAGAACAACTGGGCGACGACGCCATCTACGGCGGCAAGATGAAAGTCTGAATCCTCCGGAAATCACCCGGCCGGCGACCTGACCGTCCCGGTTCCTGCGTAAAGCCGAGCGTTTTCCCCTCGGTCATGCCGGAACCGGGGGCTCACCCGCCGGCCCGGGGTATCCGGAATCCAGACTCCTCGGACAGCCGGCCCCTCCGTGGGTGCGAAAGCGAAAAACGGCGCCGCCGTCCCGTTCGACTTCGGGGCGGCTCGTCTTTTCTTCTCCACGCCTTCGCCCCACCCCATGCGCGACCCCGATTTCCAAGAACTGGACCGTGATTATCACGGCGGGGGCGCCTTTGCCTACGCCACGTCGAAGCCCGATGTGTGGCAACGGATGTCCCGGGTCATGGAGGTCTTTCTCTATGTCCTCATTCTTGCGGCCATTCTCCGGCTTTTCTGGCCCGAGGTGGAGAAGCAGCGAGCGCTGAACACCGAGTTGTCCGAAATCGAGCAGATCAAGGAAGCCCGCGAAGCCCGCGTCGCGGACCTCCGACAGGAATACGAACTGCTCAAGAGTGATCGCGAGTATCTGGAGACCATCGCACGCGACCGTCTCGACATGGCTCGCGATGGCGAGCACATCATTCGCATCGAGCGTCCCGACGATGAGGAACCGGAGGAGGAGGTTCTACCCGCCCTGCCGCGGGTGAAACCGCTGAAACCGCTCCGGTAACGGCGTCCGGTGGCGATATCTTCCTACCGAGCTTCGGCCAGGGCGCGCAGCTTGGTCGAATATGTGGCCGGAGCATGATCCAGGATGCATTCGGGCGGTTCCGAACTGCCGAAGGATGAGCGGAGAAAATCGAGCGGGTTGGGAGGTTCCCAGTCGGGATGACCCGGTGATTCCGGCCCCTGCTGCCGATGGATCATCCCGGGCTCTTCACCGAGATAGATGAGGTCGCCGGCGTGGCGAAAGTCGCGCTCGCCCAGTCGGGGATCGCGTTGCGGCAGGAGGGTGACGAGATCGTGATGATGCACGATCCGGTGCATCGGCAGATCGGTCAGCGATTCGACGAAGGCCGCGTTTCCGACCCGGGGTGAACCGAAGGTCGTCAGGGAGGCGATCTCTTTTGAAAAAGCCGCTGCCGCCAGGGTGGCGAACGCGGCTCCGAGGCTGTGCCCGGTGAACAGGAGCGGTCCGTCCGCTTCGAGCAAAGAGGGTTCGATCAACGGCCATACCCTGTCGAACAGGATCAGGAATCCCTGGTGCACGTGCCTCCCGGAGGACTGGTCACCCTCCCCGGGCGACCACTTCGCCGGCAGTGCGGTGAGATTCATCAGCCACTGGCGCAGCTTGTTGGTGCCGCGAAAACAGAGCACGTGACCGTCACTTCCCTCGATCCGGTAGAGCGAAGCGTGGTTTCCCGTCTTGTGGAGGTTCAGCACTTCGCGAAAGGGCGTTCGCTCCTCCAGGAATTCGTGCCGGGAAGGCTTGTCCCGATGCCAGGGACGATCGGCTTCCTTCTCGTCGGGCGTGTAGGCGATGCGGCAAAGCTCCGACAGCCACCAGGCGTTGGCGGGAGAAAACGCGGTGGCTTCGGGATCGAAGGCCGGCAGGGAATCGGCCCCCGCGAACCAGTCGGGCGGACCCTCGGGCTTCAGGACCGGTTCCCAGCGCTCGCGCCACTCGAGCGTGTCTTCGAGGAACGGAATCGAGGACAGGCGCGAGGATTTTTCCGTCCGTTTCTCCCCGGGAGGCTCGGAAGCACCTTCGGCTGGCGTGGCGGATGACATCGGACTGGCGAGCGGGTGGAACGATGGATCACAGCGCGAGGCGCGTCACGGCAATGTCGCCTCCGAAACACACGGCCACGTCCGAGGCGCCGTCGTGGCCGCGCTCCTGGTAGCGACCCGTGTAGCGGAAATGATGACCGTTCTCGTCTGCGCCCCGATCGAAGGCCACCTCCAGCGGCGCGCGTTCCAGTTCGCAGTGGCGCAGTTCCGGTTCGCGGGCTTCGGCGGCGACGTGGGGGAGGTTGATGTTCCAGATCTCCCCGTCATCGAGTGGCGCCTCCTTTTCGAGCAGGGTCAGGAGAGCGCGCCGGGCGCGCCGGGCGGCGAGTTCCCAGTCGAAGGGCAGGTCGTTGCGGTGAAAGTTCGAAATGGCGGCGGCGGGGAGACCGTGAAAGGCCGCCTCCCGCGCGGCGGCGACGGTGCCGGAGATGTAGACATCGTGGCGACCAAGGTTTCCTCCGTAGTTGATGCCGGAGACCACGAAATCGGGCGGAGAATCGGCGAGCAGTCCCTTCAGGGCCACGCGCACGCAATCCGCCGGAGTCCCGTGAACCGCGTAGCGGCGATCGGCCAGGTGCTCGGTCAGCCCGATGGGTTCGTGGGTGGTGACGCGGTGGCCGACCTGGGAATTCGGCTCGTGGGGCGCCACCACGATAATCTCCTCGGCCAGTCCCTCGCAGGCGCTCTCGAGCGCGGCCAGTCCGGGAGCGTCGATGCCGTCGTCGTTGGTGAGCAGGAGGCGTCGCATCATGGGCGACCAACATACGCCAAGGGCGGGGAAAACGGTAGCCTACTTCGCGGTCCGATCGACTTGCGCGGGGGGACGGGATCGGGTTTCTTTGTCGCGACATGTTTCGCCCCCGCCCCCGATTCACCCGATTCGTCCTGCCGGCGATGGTTCTCGCCGCCGGGTTTACGGCGCTCCGTGCCGAGGAGGAAGCCGCGCCGGCCGAGGTCACCGATATCGAAGCCACCCTCAAGACCGAGAAAGGCGACATCAAGGTGAAAATCTATGCCTCCAAGACCCCGGTCACGGCGGCAAACTTCCTCAACCTGGCGCTGCGGGACTACTACGACGGCGTGACCTTTCACCGGGTCGAGGAGGATTTCATCATCCAGAGCGGTGACCCCAGCGGCACCGGTCGGGGTGGACCCGGCTATTTCATCGCAAACGAGATTGCGGAAGGACTCAAGCACGACCGTGCCGGCATCCTCTCGATGGCTCGCAAGCTGGAACCGGACACCAACGGTAGCCAGTTCTTCGTCACCCTCGGGCCCACGCCTCACCTCGACGGGGCCTATTCGATCTTCGGCGAGGTTCTGGAAGGCATGGACGTGGTGGAATCCATCGAGCCCGGCGATCGCATCCTCGACGTCGAGGTGCACGGTTCCACCGATGCGCTTTTCGCCACGCTGGAGGAGCGGATCGAGGAGTGGAACGCCATTCTCGACGAGCGGGCTAAGGCCCAGAAGGCAGCCGCCAAATCCAGCCAGTGAGCGAGTCCGACATCGATGGCTGGCGCACCGGGCGCGGCGAACCGGTCCGGTATTTCGATCGCGCCACCGGCGAGATTCGCGAGGAGGCGATCTACGGGGAGGGCGCCGTCCGCTGGGCCTACGAAAACGCTCTCGGACGGGTGGCGCTCGACGCCTTCGTGAGCCGCCTGTTCTTTTCCCGGCTCTATGGCTGGCTCATGGATCGGCCCGGATCGCGAAAGAAGATCGCGTCCTTCATCGCCCAATACGGCCTCGACCCCGCCGAATTCCTGGACCCGACCGAATCCTTCGGCAGCTTCAACGAATTCTTCGTGCGCCGGCTCAGGCCGGAGGCGCGTCCGATCGATCCCGACGACTCGTCGGTCGTGTTTCCCGCCGACGGACGCCATCTCGGGTTTCCCGATCTCTCCGAGGTCCCGGGAATCTTCGCCAAGGGCCAGCGCCTGTCGTTGGTCGAACTGCTCGGCGATCCCGCCCTCGCCGAGCGCTACGCGCGGGGATCGCTGGTGATTTCGCGGCTCTGTCCGGTGGACTATCATCGTTTCCATTTCTGCGCTGCCGGGATCCCGGGCGAGCCCGAGGTCATCAACGGGCCGCTGTTTTCCGTCAGCCCTATCGCGCTCCGCCGCCGCATCGAGATCCTGGCCGAGAACAAGCGCGTGCTCACCCGGTTCGACAGCGAGCGTTTCGGGGAAATCCTCATCCTCGAGGTCGGTGCCACCAACGTCGGCAGCATCGTGCAGACCGCCGAGCCGGGGAAAGCGGTCGCCAAGGGAGACGAAAAGGGCTACTTCGCCTTCGGTGGATCCATGACCCTGCTGCTCTTCGAACCCGGCCGGGTGGAACTGGCCTCCGATCTCGTCGAGCAGACGGCCCGGGGGCGCGAACTATACGCCCGCATGGGCGAGCGGCTGGGAACGGGAACGCGGATCGAGCGTTGAATTTCCCGGGTGGGGAACGCAGACTGCGGGCTTTTTTTTCATCGAATGACGGAAACGGAACACGCTCGGGCCGGCTGTCGTGGCCTCTACGCGGCTTGGGAAAGGGTGCGTGATGCGGCCGACCCGGACCGGGAGGCGCTCGCGGACTTGCGGTCAAGACGACGCTGGACCTTCGCGGAGATCCAGGCGGAAGTGGAGGCGCGCCCCCGTCGGTCGGCCGGGGAACTCTGGACCCCGGCGGGCTTCGATATCGATCTGGTCTTCGCGACGCTCTGCGCCTGGCGGGATGGCGCCCTGCTCTGCCCGGTGGAAAAGGCTGGCGCCGAGCCTCCTTCGTCCGCCTTCGCGGGACTCCCGGCGGACACCGTGCACGTCAAGGTCACCTCGGGGAGCACCGGTTTGCCGCGCCTGGTGCGTTTTCGGGGACCCGATCTCGCGGCCGATGCGGGCAAGATCGTCGCCACCATGGGCCTGCGCCCGGAGTGGCCGAATCTCGGCGTCGTATCCATGGCGCACAGCTACGGGTTCTCCAGCCTGGTGCTGCCGCTGTTGCTGCATGGCATCCCGTTGGCCTGGCTCGGTGACCCCATGCCGGCCGCGGTCGGGACCGCCTTGAAGGAGTTTCCGGGAAATCGCTGGACCCTTCCGGCGGTGCCGGCGATGTGGCGCGCGTGGCTGGCGGCGGGGATTCTCGATGAAGAACGCGTCCCGCTCGCCATCTCCGCGGGGGCGCCCCTGCCGGTCGAGATCGAACGGGCGGTCTTCGACTCGACCGGCGTGAAGATTCACAATTTTCTCGGCTCCAGCGAATGCGGTGGGATCGCCTACGACCGGAGCGACGTCCCACGCGAGTCTTCCGAATCCGTGGGCACCGCCATGGAAGAGACGGAGCTGGTGGTCAATGCCGACGGCTGTCTTGAGGTGCGCAGCCCCTCCGTGGCCGCCGGCTACTGGCCGGAGGAGGAGGACGAAACCGGAAGCGCCATCCGGGGGGGGGCTTTTGTCACCAGCGACCTGGCGGAGATCGATTCCTCGGGCGAAGTGCGGCTCGCCGGTCGCCGCGACGATCTCATCAACGTGGCGGGAAGGAAAGTCTCGCCGGCCCGGGTCGAGGCCGCGCTTTCCCGGCATCCGGACGCGGGTTGCGTGCTCGCCTTCGGCATTCCCTCACCCGATGCCGCACGCGGCGACGAGATCGTGGCCGCCTTTTCCGGTGGCGGCGCCGTGACCGCGCAGGCGATGCGGGAGGTGGCCGCCCATTCGCTGGCTGTTCACGAGATGCCGCGCCACTGGTGGTGCTGTCCCGATCTCGCTCCCGACGTGCGGGGCAAACTTTCCCGCAGCCGCTGGCGCCAGCGCTTTCTCGCCGAGCGGAAAGCCGGGAGCCAAGAGGGTTGACTCCGGGAGGGAACCCTGTTCATTCGGGGCTCCTTCGATTCTTCCACCCAGATCCATCCATGAGCGTCCTAGTTTCCGGTTCCATCGCCCTCGACCACGTCAAGACGCCGCACGACGAGCACGACAATCTCCTCGGCGGTTCCGCTTCCTACGCCGCCATCGCCGCCAGCTATTTCGCGCCGGTGAATCTCGTGGGCATCGTGGGCCACGACTTTCCCGAGCCGCACATCGAGCTGTTCAAAAAACGCAAAGTCGATATCGGCGGTGTGGAATTTTCCGAGGGCGAGACATTCCGCTGGTCGGGCGAGTATTTCGACGACATGAACTCGCGGGAGACGCTCGACGTGGCCCTCAACGTGCTCGAGGAATGGCAGCCCAAGATTCCCGACAGCTTCAAGGAGTCGACCCGCATCGTCCTGCTGGCCAACGCCCATCCCGAGAACCAGCACTCGGTGCTCGACCAGCTCGGCGACGGCCCGATCTTCTCCATCGCCGACACCATGGACCTGTGGATCACGATCGCCCGCGACCGGCTCCACGAACTGATGAAGCGGATCGACCTGCTGGTCATCAACGACAGCGAGGCCAAGCAGTTGATGGAGACATCCAACCTCATCACCGCCGGTCACCGGATGCGCGAGATGGGGCCGGAGTACGTCATCATCAAGAAGGGCGAACACGGCGCGCTGCTCTTCGGTCCGCACCGTTTCTTCAGCTGCGGCGCCTATCCGCTCAAGGAAGTCTACGATCCCACCGGGGCTGGTGATTCCTTCGTCGGCGCGCTCGCCGGCTACCTGGCCGGTCTCGGGAAAGACGATTTTTCCTTCGACGACCTGGCGGCGGCCGTGGCGAGGGGAACGATCAGCGCGGGCTACACCTGCGAGAGCTTTTCCACCCACAAGCTCGAGTCGCTCGCCGACGACGAATTCGAAACGCGGCTGGAGGAATTCCGGCAATTTACCCGGTTCGAGTGAGCGTCGCCTGGGCGCGGATGTCCCGCCGCTGAAATCCGGAAGGGACGACTGGTCCGGCGTTTCGGCGAGCTTCGTGGTCTGCTAGCCGCCCTGCACCGGCGGCATGATGGCGATTTCGTCGCCATCGGAAAGAACCTGGTCGCGTTCCGCCCATCGCTGGTTCACCGCCAGCAGGAGACGTCCGTCCCACTCGCGGAGTTTCGGGTGACGATCGAATAGGGTCTCCAACAACTCGCCCAGCGTCCATGGGCGATTATCGGCCAGCGTTTCCCGAGTCTCGGAAGCGCCGGCGAGATCCTGGAGGGTGGAAAAGTAGAGGACGGTGACAGTCATTCGAACGCGGAGATTTCTTTCAATCCTCCCGAATCCACTCGGGCTTGAGAACGCCGATGACGGGAAGGTTCCGGTATTCCCCATCGTAATCGAGACCGTAGCCGACCACGAACTCGTTCTCGATGGCGAAGCCGGAGTAGTCGGCCTCGATGGGAACGGCGCGCTCGACCTGCTTCGAGAGCAGGACGCAGGTGCTGAGACTGAGCGGGCGGCATTCGGTGCCGAAGCGACGCAGGATGGCGTCGAGCGTGCGGCCGGAGTCGAGGATATCGTCGAGCACGAGGACGTGTCGGTCGTCGATGTCGGGCATCCGCGACTGGTGAAAGGTGACGGTGCCGCTGCTCTCGGTGCCCCCGTGATAGCTGGCGACGCTGACGGATTCCAGCTTCATGGGGAGGTGGATCTCGCGCACCAGGTCGGCCATGAAGACGGCGCCGCCCTGGAGGATGGTGACCACGGTGAGCGGGCGCCCCGCGAAGTCGGCCGTGATCCGCGCGCCCATCTCGGCGATGCGACGCCGGAGCGTGTCGGAGTCGATGAGGATCCGCTCCAGGTGATCGTAGAGGTTTTCCGGTCGCAGTTCGTCGGTGATCGGCATCGGTGGCAACCTTGGGTGGGCAGCTTGATTTGTCGATGAAAAGTGTGGTCTCGAATGGGCGTCTCGGGATTGCCTTTCCTTCCAGGCTGAAGCCTGGACTCCAACGGTTCGTCCGTGAATGCGCCCTCGGTTTGGGCTTTCCGGAAAATGGGCGCCTGCGCTAGGCTGTCGATCATGAAAGACCTCCCGAAGATTTCCTCCGAGAAGGCGTTTTCCCGTCGCCAGCTCATCAAGACCGGCGCCGCTTCCCTGGCGGCAGGCACGCTCGGTTTCCCGGCCATCACGCGGTCGAAATCGCCCAACTCGAAGCTCGGTTGTGCGCTCGTCGGGGTCGGCGGTCGCGGTCGCGCCCACGTGAAGGCGGTCTCGGAACTCGGCGAGGACATCATCGCGATGTGCGACGTCAACGAGAACAACCTGGGCAAAGCCCTGGAAACGGCGGCGCCGAAGGCGCGCAGCTACGTCGATTTCCGGGATCTTCTCGGCGAACTGGAAGACATCGACGCGGTGGTGGTGGCGACCACCGAGCACACCCACGCCTTCGTGACCGTGCCGGCATTGCGGGCCGGGAAACACGTCTACAGCGAGAAACCGCTGACTCGCGACGTCCACGAGTGCCGGTTGATCATGGAGGAGGCCGCCAAGCGTCCCGAGCTCCAGACCCAGATGGGCACGCAAATTCATGCGGGCGAAAATTTCCGTCGCGTCGTCGAACTCGTCGAGAGCGGCGCCATCGGCAAGGTCACCG
>JAUIGT010000687.1 GCA_030432615.1 Verrucomicrobiia bacterium | reverse complement strand
CCTTGCGGCAGGGGACGGCGGCGACACGCACATCGACCCGCCGCTGACGGATCGCCATGGCGAAGCGGCCGTCGAGCGCCTCCTGGCGGCTCTGGCTCAGGTTGGCGTAGTTCTTGATCAGCGCGATGAAGCGCGGCAGCATCTCCTCGGGCGCGGTGAAGATGGTCTTGAGACGACCATCGATTCGTGCCCGGAAACGGGCGACGTTGTAGAATTTCTCGAGGTGGAGGTCGCTGGCTCGCGCACTGATGGCGGTGTAGAGCACCCAGTGGATCAGTTCCTCGGCGGAATGATTGACGTTCTGGGGATTGACCCGGGCGATGTCGTCGGGATCGATCTCGACCAGCGATTCGGTTTCCGAGAGACTGAGGGTGGACTTGTTGACCTCGACCCCGCTGCGGGCGTTGAGGGCGGACCCGGATCGATTGATGGCGTTCCGGATCTGGCGGGCATCGCCGAGGACGGGGATGAATTCGACCGGGTCGTTTCCGGAGGAGAGGTATTCATCCTCGAAGGCGTAGTTGTTGAGTTCCGAGCTGAGGAGGTAGACGTGATGGTCGCCGACGAAGAGCGGGAACACGTTGTGCTTCTCCAGCAGGGGAACGGGGAAGGTGTCCTGCCGGGCCACCTCTTCGGCACTGAAACAGAGCCGGGTGGGGCCATCGACCAGGTATTGCAACGCGACGCCGAGGCTGGGCATCATCGAATCGTAGTCGGCGCGTCCCAGGGAACCCTCCTTTTCCAGGGTTTCCCCGTGAAGCATCTCCAGTCGGTCGCGTTCCGCCGGTTCGAAGGGGTAGTGCTGGAGCAACCAGAAGAAGGCTTCATCGAGGGCTTCGGGTTCGAAGTCCGGGGCGGCGAGATTCTCGATCGGGTTGCTGCGGTTGACCGGTGCCGACTGCAGGCGCATGACGAGGTCCTTGCGAATGGCCTCGTATTGTTCCGAGGAGATGGCCACGCGGACGGCGAAACACGAGGGCACGCCCCACATGTCCTGGGTCTTCGGATTCGAATGGGCAAAGATCAGGAGCGGGCCGAGCGTGGCCACGGGAAGCCAGGGGGCTTCACTTTGGGGGAAGCGCCCCAACTTGCGCAGGATCGTCTCCGCCTCCACCGAACAGGTCTCGCGGGGAAGCTTGACCGGGATGATGCCGAACTGGACGGCGGTTCCCTCCAGCGACATGAGGCCGTCGCTGAAAAAGTCGCCGAGACCACCATCTCCGTGAGTCGGCGATGGCTGGCCACCTTCCGGGGCGACACCGGCCTCGGGGCTGGGTGCTCCCGCGTCAGGGGCGATGGGGACTTCCAACAACTGCGACATGATGGGTCTTCCTGCTGATAGTGAGATACGGATAGGGGATCGTTCAGCGGGAGCCGACCGGAGTGAAGTTGTCGGGAAACTCGAACGGGGTGCCGATGTCCTTGGCTTCGAAATCGACCTTGAGTCCGGCACCGGCCTCACCCGGGAGAAGCAGTTTCCAGGACGAACCGGTCCACTGGATGCGCCAGTCCTCCGAACTGGTGGAGGTGGCCGGATTCCAATCCGGGCGCATGTAGGGGCCCTTGTAGTAGATCTCTTTCTGGTTGGCGGCGCCATCGGGCTCGCGCCATTGGAGGGAGCGCAGGACCATGATCTCGTCACCGGCACTGTCGGGCATGGCGTTGAATCTCAGGTCCCAGTTGGAGTGGGAAAACTTCCGCGTCGCCTGGTTCAGTATCTCGGTCAGGTTGCTCGCGATGGCATCCTTGGAGCGGCTGGTGACATCGCCGAAAGCGCCCAGGCCGATGGAGGCGATGATGCCGATGACGGCGATGGTGATGACCACCTCGGTCAGGCTCAAGCCGGCCGAGGAGGATTTCGGGTGTCTTGCGGTAGCGATCATGTTTTGCGGAACGGGATCGACAGGAGCTGGATGGGGGGTGGGGACCTTCGCTAGTATTGAACCGCGGTTGTTCCCTCCTTCAGTCCCGCCTTGGTGAGTCGGGAGATATCGTCGGGTATGTCGATGGTGAACCCGCCGGGCTGGAAGTCCGAAAAGGCATCCGGGGCGAACGCCAGGTAGGGCGCCAGGGCCGCGTAGCGCTCGTTGTCGTTGGCGAAGGTGGCCCATTCCGTGACCGCGGTGCTGCGGCCTTTCGATTGGACGTAGGAGGCGAGTGCCATGTTGACGGACTCGGCCCGGGAAATGGCCAGGTTGCGCTCGCTGTCCTGCTTGATCGCGATGATGTTGGGCAGGGCCAGGAAGGCGATGATGCCGATGATGCCGACGGCGGCCAGCACCTCGACAAGGGAAAACCCCTGCCTGCGTAGTTGGTGGAATGGGAGTGGGGCCGTCTTCATGTTGGTTGGTGAGAATGGGGTGAGAGTCACTTCAACTCCACCTTGGGATAGGAGGCGGCATTCCAGGCGGGCAGCTCGAGATGCTGGTTGGTCTTGCGCAGCGCCTCGCTGAGCACCTGGTCGGTGTTGGTGGTGTTGGAGCGGAAGTGGGCAATGGTGGTCTCGTCGAGGTAGTTGGCGACGAGGTTCAACCGGGCCAGGCTGGTGCTGGCGGCATTGTAGCTGGTACGAGCGGCGGAAAGGCTCCCGGTGCCGCTGCTCTGTGCGGTTACCCAGGCATTGACGGCGGCCTGGACGGCGGCCTGCTGCTGCCGGGAGACGACGCGGCGGGTATCCTGGGCCGCGTTCGAGAAGGCGCTGATCACGAGGGCCGCCATGATGGCGATGACC
>JAUIGT010000686.1 GCA_030432615.1 Verrucomicrobiia bacterium | reverse complement strand
GACGTTGGCGACCGCCTTCTGCCAATGGAGATACGAAGCGGGACTGCCGGGACTCCTGAGGGCGGACTTGAGGTTGACATCGCCCTTGGGACGAGGCCCGTGGCACTTGATGCAGTAGGTCTCGACGAAGGGCTCGACCTTCTCCTTGAAGGTCTTCTTCGCATCGGCCTGGAGCGCTGCCTCGTCCATGCCCGATTCCGCGCCATCGGTTTCCGCCCCATGGGACGAAATCAGGGCAAAGCCGAAGGCGGTAACGAGCGCGCTCGTGGAAAAGAATGAGAATGGGCCGGGGAGATGCATGAAGGCTCTGTCACACTATCGCTGGGGAAGCCGGGCTCAATACCCCTGCTCGCGCCAAAATCTCTCTAGCGACCTTGTGGGGCTCGAATGGTTTTCCGGGCATCGTGCCTTGCGGTCGAGTTCGCCGGGGAACTGGCGGGATTTCGGATCCCTCTCACTGCACGTAGATCCGCGCGAAGCGCAACGGGACGTGGAAGTTCTTGTCCTCTGGATCGAGCGGTGAGAAGGAGGTCGTCTCCGCGTCGTCGGTCCCCGCGCGCTTGCGGAAGAGATTGAAATACCACGGCAGGCTGCTGCCCTTGGAAGAGCCGGGGGTTTTCGTCCTCGATTCGAAGGGGCGGCTGCCAATGATCTGGTGGAGCGGATCCTCGTCGGAGGCGGTGATGGGCAGGCGGATTTCCACCGACCAGAAATCCTCGCCGACATGGGCGGCGACTTCCGCCTGCGAAGACCATTCGTAAGCGCGGCCCTGTTTCAGGGTGACGCCTCGGTCCAGGTCGATCACCGCGCCGGCCGGGTTGACGACGATCTGGTAGTAGGAATGCCGGTCCGTCTCGAGGAGCAGTTCGAGGTGCTCGCCCTGCCAGATGGCGGGATCGCCATCCTTGTCCGTGCCGATCACGGGTGGCTCGTTCGGATCGAATTCGCAGCGGATTCCGAAGACGAGGCTGTCCTGCCACCAGCGGCCCATGAACCGGGTCTCGCCTTTCGGCTTTTTCCCGGTATGGACCTCGCGGAGAGAACGCGGGTAGTGGTAGGCGGTCCAGAAGTCCTCGTCGATTTTTCCGTCCAGGGTCAAGCTGTCGCGGACGTCGCGCCACTTGTCCTTGCCCATGTCGATGAGCCGATACTCGGGCAGCCCCTCGGGACGCGGCACGCTCATCTGCTGCGCACGGTTTCGGAATGTGGCGAGGAATTCATCGACCAGGGCGATCCGCTGTCCATGGACGGACTCCGGTGGCGCGGCGGCCTGGGCCTGGTCGAAAAGCTCCAGTGCCCGCGCGGCAATCTCGCCGTCGGTGCCGAGGCGGGGGTATTCGGTTTCGCAGAACTCGATGAAGGCCTTCATCTCGGCGGCGGCCGGTCCGTAAAACTTTTCGTAATATTCGTCCAGGAGGACATCCACGTCCTGATCGACATCCCACCAGAGTCGCGAAATGGTCCACGCGTTCAGGTGGGCCATGCCCGGGAAGTGCAGCCCGCCCTTGCCGCTGGAAATCCACACGTCCTCCCGCCAGGTCTCGCCGACGCTCGCCTTCAACCCGCGATCGATGACGTGGGGCCAATACTGGGGCCGGTAGGCACCGCGATTGGTGAAGGGCGTGTAGTTCAGGGTGACGGAGAGCGGGTGATCCGTCTTCGCCTGCCATTCCGCCCGGAGGGCAGCGGCTTCCTCGTGGACGGCATCGTCCAGTTCGCGGATGGGTCGACCGTTGGTGATCTGCACGAGCACGTTTTCGGGCAGCTTGTCGATGTTCAAAGGCGGCAACCGGTAGGTGCTGTAGGCGCCGCAGAAGACCTTGCGGTCGGGATGGGTCTTGGCGAGTTCGTTGGCCACCCGAACGACGAAACCCCACACGTAATCGGAGGAAATCCCGCCCGGCCCGCGTTCGACCGTCGCCTGGTCGCGGCAGCGGTCGCACTGGCAATGGGTGAAGCCGTCGTGCGGCATGACCGAGACGATGGGAACATCATAGTGATCGAACATCAGTCGCGCGAAGGCGACCATCTCCTCGAAAAAGCCCTCCGACGAAAGGCAGGCGTTGGCCGTCTCGCTGACCGTGTCCCGTTCACCATTCGCCATCATGGCGTAGTATTCGGGATGGGCGGCGCGCTGCCTGGGATGCTCCGTCAGGTAACGCTGACCGTGGTGGAGGATGCCGTATTGTTCGTTGGCCCCGATGCGCAAGTACCAGAGCGCGGGCTCGATTTCATTCGCCGAGATGAGCGGGCGGCTGATGCTGCGGATTTCCCAGTCCGGGCTCACGGTGCGGTCCAACTCGGGCAGGGCGATGTCGCGAGTATCCGGCAGGACCTCGCCGAGCGGCCCCGGCATGTACCAGCGAACGCCGAGATCCCGCAGGAAGGCGTAGACTGCGTTCAGCGAACCTCGATGATCGAGATTCCAGAGGTCGAGTTGCTTGTTGTAGTCGCGATATAGACTACTGCCGATCGGGTTCATCCAGGGGTGACCGGCAAGCTTCTCCCACTCCGCCTGCTTCTCGCTCGCCCACTGCCCGTGGTTGCGCGCCCAAGGCTCGTTCGGCTCGAACTCCAGATCATTGCCCACCAGAGCGAGCCAGTTTTCTCCCGAGATCATGCGGAAGGCGTCGCGCTCCAGGCCCTCGGCGGTCACCCCGGCCTCGCGGGCGGCATCGCTTTCTCCGACGTAGATCCGGAGCGGGACGGCGTCGGTGGGCGCGGCAACGATCTCCAGGCGGGC
>JAUIGT010000104.1 GCA_030432615.1 Verrucomicrobiia bacterium | reverse complement strand
GAGACCCTGCTGCGCCGGCTTTCCCTCGACCTGACCGGGCTGCCGCCCCAGCCGGAGGAGGTCGCCCGTTTCGTGACCGCCTGGGAGAAGACCTCCGCCGACGGCCCGGAACGCGACGCCCTCTGGACCGCAAAGATCGACGAACTGCTCAAGCGTCCGTCCTACGGCGAGCGTTGGGCCGCCCCGTGGCTGGACCTGGCGCGCTACGCGGATTCGATGGGCTACGCCAGCGACAACCTGCGCACCATCTGGGCCTATCGCGACTGGGTCATCGACGCGCTGAATCGCAACCTGTCCTACGATCGGTTCACGCTGGAACAGCTCGCCGGCGACCTGCTTCCCGATGCCGATTCCGAGACGCGCATTGCGACCGCCTTTCATCGCAACACGATGAACAACACCGAAGGCGGGACCGACAACGAGGAATTCCGGGTGGCGGCGGTGAAGGACCGCGTCAACACCACCCTCCAGGTCTGGATGGGCCTGACGATGCGTTGCGCCGAGTGCCACACCCACAAGTACGACCCGATCACCCAGGCGGAATACTACCGGTTCTACGATTTCTTCAACCAGACCGCCGACGCCGACACCAACGACGACGCGCCCACTCTCGCCGTGCCCGGCACCGAGGAAAGTCGGCAGAAAGCCGAACTCCAGGGGCGAATCGACGCCCTGCACGCGAAGCTCAAGGGGATCGGCGCAGCCACGCTCACGGAAGAGCAACGGGCGTGGGAATCGCAGTATCGCGGGCGGAGCGAGTGGCGCCCGCTGGAGTTCTCGGAAATGCGTTCGCTGAAGGGCGCGAAGATCACGCCGGAGCAGGACGGCAGTCTTTTCGTCAGCGGACCGTCGCCGAAGAACGACACCTACCAGCTGACGGTTTCTCCCGGCTGGACGGGCACCGTCACCGGGTTCCGCCTGGAAACGATCCCCGATCCCCGCAATCCTGCGGGGGGCGCCGGACGCTCGCCCGAGGGGCGGTTTTTCCTCAATCGCTTCGCCGCACATCTCGACAGCGGTAAACGCGCGCCGGAAGGGCGATTCGTCCGCGTGACCCTTCCGGGGAAGAAGAAGTTCCTCCACCTGGCCGAGGTCGAGGTTTTCAGCGGCGACGCGAACGTGGCGCGCCAGGGGACGGCAAAACAGAGTTCGACCGACTACGACGGCGCCGCCGCCAACGCCATCGACGGCATCAGCGACGGGAACTACCGCGCCCACAAGACCTCGCACACGGCCGAGGAGGACAATCCCTGGTGGGAGGTCGATCTCGGTGACGACAAACCGGTGGATCGCATCGTGCTCTGGAACCGGAACGATGGCGGCACCGCCTCGCGGATCGAGGGCTACACCATCCAACTGCTGGACGCCGAGCGCCGGGTGATCTGGGAGGAAACTCGGCTCCGTGCGCCGGAGAAGAACGCCGAGTGGGCGCTGAGCGGCGAGCGCCAGCTCCGTTTCGCCAGCGCCACGGCGGATTTCTCCGCGGAAAAATTCCCGGTCAGCGCCGCTGCGGCCGCGGTTTCCCGCAATCTCGCCGGCTGGGACGTGACGCCCAGGCAGAACGAACCCAACGAGGCCGTTTTCGTGCTCAGCGCGCCGGTGGAGGTGCGGGAGGGCGACCGGCTCACGGTCACGCTCAATCACGACTACAACTACGGCGGTCAGCTGACCCTGGGCCGATTCCGGGTCTCTCTGACCAGCGACGCCTCCCTGCCGAAACGCGGGCAATTGCCGCCCGATATCCTGCGGCTCGTCGATAAGGCGGAAGCGGATCGTTCCGAGAAGGAGGCGAAACAGCTGGCCGACTACTTCCGCGGCGTGGCGCCGTCGCTGTCCAAGCTGCGCAACGAGATCGCCGCCCTCCAGAAGAAGCGCGATGCCATCAAGCCGCCGACGGTGCCGGTCATGGCCGAGTTGCCGGAGAACAAGCAGCGCGAGACCCGCATCCAGGTCCGGGGAAATTTCATGGACCTCGGCGACGCGGTCGATGCGGGAGTGCCCGCGGCCTTTCATCCGTTTCCGGAGAAAGCGGCGAAGAATCGCATCGGCGTGGCGCGGTGGCTGATGGACCCGGCCAACCCGTTGACCGCCCGCGTGGCCGTCAACCGGGTCTGGGCGCAGCTTTTCGGGATCGGCCTGGTCGAGACCGAGGAGGACTTCGGTTCCCAGGGGACCTTCCCGAGCCACCCGGGCCTGCTCGACTGGTTGGCGGTGGAATATCGGGAGAACGGCTGGGACCAGAAGGCCCTGCTGAAGACGATCGCGATGTCGGCGACCTACCGGCAGGATTCCGCGGCGCCGCCGGCGCTGTTCGAGCGCGACCCGACCAACGTGCTCCTGGCGCGGGGACCGCGCTTCCGGCTCGATGCGGAGCAGGTGCGCGACCAGGCCCTCGCCCTCAGTGGATTGCTGGCAAAGAAGATCGGCGGTCCCTCGGTCTACCCGCCCCAGCCACCGGGCATGTGGCGGGCGGCGTTCAATGGGGCCGACCGCAATTGGAAGACCAGCGAGGGCGAGGATCGCTACCGCCGCGGCCTCTACACCTTCTGGCGCCGCAGCGTGCCCTACCCGAGCATGGCGACCTTCGACGCGCCCAGTCGCGAGGTGTGCAACGTGCGCCGCATCCGCACCAACACCCCACTGCAGGCCTTCGTGACGTTGAACGATCCGGTCTACGTGGAAATCGCCCAGGCCCTGGCGCGCCGGATCGTGACCGAGGGTGGAACCGAGGCCGAATCGCGAATCGATTTTGCCCTCCGACTCGTGCAGGTGCGCCCGCCGAACCCGGGGGAAGCAAAGACCATCGAGGCTCTCCTGCGTGACGAACTGGCCCACTACCGGAGCCATCCCGAGGAGGCGAAGACCTTGGCCACCAGCCAGATCGAGACCGTGCCCGAGGGCATCGACGTCGTTGAACTGGCGGCGTGGACCTCGGTGGCGAACATCCTGCTCAACCTCGACTCCGTCCTCACGAAATCGTGAAGCGTCTTCCCGTCATCGCCGCCGTCCTGTTCGGTGGTCTGTTCCCGGTTGCCGCCGATTCGGCGAAATCGCCGGAAGGGGAAGCCGTGCCCGCTCACCTCGCCACCGCGCGCGCCCTGCTGGGGGCGATCACGCCGGAGACGAACCGCTACAGCGCTTCGCCGAGCCGGATCGTGTGGGCGGACGAGGCTTCTCCCTCGAATCGTAGCGTGTGCTCCTCGTTCACCGCCCTGTTGCTGCGCAAGCAATACGGACTGAGTGCGGGCGATGCCGAGGCGCTTTTCGGGGAAGTGGCGCCGGAAGCGGACGAGTGGTTCGTCGCCGTCCGTGACTCGGGGAGATTTCAGCGCATCGAGACGATCGAGGCCATCCGGCCCGGGGATTTCCTGGTCATCGATTACCGATCGAACAAGGCGCTGCCCACCGGTCACGTCATGCTGGTCGATTCCCGGGCGCGCCGGATCGCCGAGCACGATACCGACCGGCCCCTGCTCTGGCCGCGGCCGAAGGAACTCGCCGACGAGCCGGCAACCTGGGAAGTTCCCACGCTGATCGAGTGGCATCTCACGGTCATCGATTCCTCCCGTTCCGCCCATGGCGACGGCGACACCCGCCGGGGCGCCAATGCCGACGGCAGCGACGACGACGGACTCGGCCGCGGAGTGCTGCGCCTGCTCACCGACCCTGACGGGCGCCTGCTCGGTTACACCTGGTCGACCTCGGCAAAATCCCGCCTCTGGACCGCCATCGAGCGTCCCCTTGTCGTGGGGCGGTTTCTCCCCCAATCCTAAACTTTACCTTTCTCATGAACCCCATCCGCCAAGCCTCCGCCCAACTCGCCACCCGCCGGCAGTTCCTGCGGGGCGGCACGCTCGGTCTCGGCACCATCGCGCTGAACCGGCTCGCCTCGTTGGGAGCCCCGAACGTGGCGCCGCCGTCCGCCCTGGACAATCCCCTGGCGCCGAAGATTCCGCCGCTCCCGGTGAAGGCCAAGCGCGTCATCTACCTGCACATGGCGGGCAGTCCGCCTCAGCACGATCTCTTCGACTGGAAGCCGGAACTCAAAAAGCATAGCGGCGAGCCCTGTCCGGAGAGCCTCGTCGAGGGCGAGCGCTTCGCCTTCATCAAGGGCCGTCCGAAGCTTCTCGGAACCCCGTGGAATTTCGAGCGCGCCGGCGAGACCGGCACCTGGGTGACCGAGCTGCTGCCGCAGTTCAAGACCGTGGTCGATGATGTCTGCGTGGTGAAGTCGATGTACACGACCCAGTTCAACCACGCACCCGCACAGCTCTATCTCTACTGCGGCGAACCGCGGTTCGGGTATCCGTCGATGGGATCGTGGGTCACCTACGGTCTCGGCAGCCCGAGCGAGAACCTGCCCGGGTTCGTCGTCCTGCTCAGCGGCGGCACCAATCCCAGCGGCGGCAAGGCGCTCTGGGGAAGTGGATTTCTCCCGGCCCTCTACCAGGGCGTGCAATGCCGCAGCGACGGCGACCCGGTGCTCTACGTGAACAATCCCGACGGACTCAGCCGCGAGTCGCGTCGCCGCGGACTCGATGCCTTGCGCAAGCTCAACGAGCAGGAGATGAAACAGGTCGGCGACCCGGAGACGCTCAGCCGCATCGCCCAGTATGAGCTGGCCTACCGGATGCAGATCGCGGTGCCGGAGGTGATGGACATCCACCAGGAACCGCAGTGGGTTCACGACATGTACGGCACCAAGCCGGGCGAGGAGAATTTTGCCAACAACTGCCTGCTCGCCCGCCGACTCGTGGAGCAGGGCGTTCGCTACGTGCAGCTCTTCGACTACGGCTGGGATTTCCACGGCACCGGTCCCGCCAACGACATTTCCATCGGCCTGAAGGACAAGACCCGCGACATCGATCAGCCGATCGCCGCCTTGCTGAAGGACCTGAAACAGCGTGGATTGCTCGAGGACACGCTCGTGGTCTGGTCGGGCGAGTTCGGCCGCACCTCGATGAACGAGGAGCGCAACGGCAGCAAGTTCCTCGGGCGCGACCATCACCCGCACTGTTTCACGATCTGGATGGCCGGCGGCGGCATCAAGCCGGGCAGCTACGGCGAGACCGATGAATTCGGCTACCGCATCGCCGAGAACAAGATGTCGGTGCACGATCTCCAGGCCACGGTGCTGCACCAGCTCGGCCTCGACGCCCACCGGTTCACCTACCCCTTCCAGGGGCTCAACCACCGGCTCATCGGCGTCGTCGGCGACGCGGAGGTCAAGCACGACATCCTGGCGTAGCGCCTGGTGCCGAGCCCGAGCCCCCGCGGTTCGATGAGTTCAGGCAACGCGGAGGTTGACCGGGGCACCTGGGAATCGATGGCCGCCTGGCCTGTCCGGAGGGTCGGGCTCCGTCCTGACCGGATCGTGGGAAGATCACCTCTCTTCACTCGGCGTAGACCTTCCACCGCGCTTCGATCGCGTCGTCGTCGGCCTTTCCGTCGAAAATGATGATGCGGTAGCGGAGCGTCACCGTCTCTCCCGGCGCGATTTTCCAGCCCGTCTCCTGGACCGGCACGTAGTTGAAGAAGACCTTGCCGTTGTCCCAGGTGCGAATCCGCTGCGGGGCATCGTGATTGGTCGGATGGCAGAGAATCGCCACCGTGGCGAGTTGGTCGGCCGATTCGCCGTCGGCGTTCTCCGCCGGGCCGAACATCGCCACCCAGCGCGCGCGAGTGGCGTGGCTGTTGGTGCGGTCGAGGCCCTCGGAGGTCAGGTAGTCGCTGTTGTCCTTGGTCCAACCTAGGGGAGCGCGGTAGGCGATTCCGCCGCCGTAGCGATAGGCGGGCAGGACGAGGGGCTTTTCGGTGACGTTGGTTTGTTCGAGCTCGTAGTCGATGACATTGGCGCCATCGACGAAATCAGCGGTAACGCGAAGTTCTTCGTTCAGGATCAGAGTTGGCTCGGCATCGGGCCCATCGAGATAGGCGACCTGTTCCTGGCGAACGCCGAAGTCGTTGTCCCCATGAACCGAATCTCCCGCAAAACGCACCCGGCCCGTCCTTGCCTTGAGGTTCCAGAAATCCGGTTCGTGTCCGTCGTATTCGGTCTTCACCCAGGCGTGCCAGAGGCCGAGATGGTGATAGTGATCGTCCGGGTGAATCCCGGTGACGACCCCGCCGGACGGGGCGTGCAAGGGATGGATGAACCCGCTGCGCCGAAAGATGGGATCGGCTTCCGCCGGGGGATCCACTTCGGCCTTGTGGTAGGTGAGCACCGGGGTGGCGCCCCGGGAGATCGTGATCGTCTCGCCGGTCTCCTTCACCTGGAGGCCGGGTGCGGCGATCGCCGGCGGAGGAGAAGCCAGGGCCAAGCAGGCGGAAAGAACGAGGAAGGCGGCGATCGGGAATTTCATGGGACGAAAACGGTAGGGGCTTTTTCTCAGGAAAACCACGGGAAGCGGTGACAAGCAAGCGGGACCGGTGATCCGGAAGGAAAAGTTCGCGCTCCTCCCGCGCCCGGCCGCGGTGTCGCCGAATTCGGTTGATTCCGGGGCAGGTCACCGGATTTTGGCACGGGGCCTGCGTTGAGGGGCTCCACCCTCTGAGTTTCAACCGCATCCAGTGAGTCAATCCAGCGAATTCTCCACCCCGCCCCGGCCTGTCTGGGTGATGGGCCACAAGAACCCGGACACCGACGCGATCTGCTCGGCGATCGCCTACGCCGATTTCCTTCGCCAGACTCGGATCCCGGAGGCGGAGGCCGCCTGTTGCGGAACCCCGAACTCCCGCACCGAATGGGTTCTGAAAAAGGCCGGATTGGGGCGCCCGAGGCTCATCAGCGACGTTCGGCCGCGTGCTCTCGACGTATGCCGGACGGAGGTGGTTACCGCGCATCTCTCGGACACCATTTTCGGCGCCTACCATCGCATGGCGGATGGCGGATTCCGGAGCCTGCCCGTGATCGATGACGACGGGTGCATCGTGGGCCTCCTTTCGCTGCTCGACCTGCTCCAGCTCCTGATCCCGACCGCGATCGAGGGGGAGGCGGTGCGGGCGGTAAAGACCAACATCGACAGCATGACCCGGGTGCTGGATGCGGAAATCGTCTGCGCGCCGGAGGACGAGGATGACGACGATCACGAATACCTCATGATGGTGGCCGGTTCGAGCGAGCCCGTCATGGAGGACCGCATCGGGGCCTTCGACGCCAAGCAGCTGCTCATCATCACGGGCGACCGTGCCGGCGTGCAGTTGCTGGCGGTGGAGGCGGGTGTGAAATGCCTGGTCGTCACCAGCGGATTCCGGCCCGCCGAGGCCATCCTCGCCGCCGCCCGGTCGAAAGGCGTGACCATCCTGGTGACGCCGCGGGACACCGCCAGCACCACGCAGCTGATCCGCGGTTCGCGTCCCATCCGGCATGCGGTCAGCGAGGATTTCATGACCTTCGATCCCGACCTGCCCTTGCACGTGTTGCGCGACCGGGTCCAGGGACTGAACCAGACCCTGTTCCCGGTCACCGACCCCGGCAGCGGTCGTTTGCTGGGCGTCTTTTCCCGCACCGACCTGGTGTCGCCGCCGAAGCCGCGACTGGTGCTGGTGGATCACAATGAATTCTCCCAGGCCGTCACCGGCGCCGACGAGGCCGAGATCATCGAGGTGATGGATCACCACCGGCTCAGCGGCAACCTGGTCACCCGGGAGCCGATCCAGTTCATCAACAAGACGGTCGGCTCCACCTGCACCATCGTGGCCCGGTCCTATCGCAGTCACGGGCTCGAGCCCTCACCGGCCATCGCCACCTGCCTCTGCGCGGGTATCGTTTCCGACACGCTCAACCTGACGTCGCCCACGGCTACCGAGGAGGACCGCTCCATCCTCGGCTGGCTCAGTGGCGTCGCCGGAATCGAGGTCGACAAGTTCACCGAGGAATTCTTCGCCGCAGGTTCGGTGCTCCGTTCCAGCGAGCCGGAGGAGGTCATCGGGTCCGACCGCAAGGAATACGAGGAAAACGGATACCGGGTCAGCATTTCCCAGATCGAGGAGGTGGGCATGACCCATTTCTACCCGGTCCGGGAAGCGCTCCAGGCCGAGCTTCAACGGCTCATCGACGCGAACGACCTCGACATCGCCTGCCTGATGGTCACCGACGTGACCCGCAACGACAGCCTGCTCCTGATCGAGGCTCCCGAGGAGGTGCTTCGCAAGGTGCAGTTCCCGCGCAAGAAGGAGAGGCTCTACAAGCTGGACGGGATCGTCAGCCGCAAGAAGCAGCTCTTTCCCTGGCTCAGCAGCCTGCTCGGTGAGCTGGGACGCGATCCCGAGCGGGATTGATCCATCCAACCGGGTTGAATCCCGGACCGTACCCTGTCGGATCGGTGGCAAACCGTCGCCAGGGCGGCGACGGAATCTGCTCAGTGGGTCGCCTTTTCCCCGGAATCGGAACCCGTCGCTTCCAGGATGTGGTCGGCGGCGTTCGCTCCCATGCGCATGGCCTTGTGCATGTTGGGATAGCAGAAGCCTCCCTGGCGGCCGGTGGTCTGGACGTTCTCGATTCCGCCCACGAAGGCGTTCACCTTCTCCAGGTGCGGCTCGAAGCCGAGCCCGAAGATGGGATACCCGTGCGGGGTGCGCAGCAGGTTGACCTCGACGATCTCGTCCGGGGTGCAGATGCCTTCCTTCTCCAGGTCGGCGAAGATGGCTTCACGGGCGCTTTCCTCGCCGTTCCACTTGGCGTCGCCGACCTCGCAGGTGGTCTCCACGATAAGCACCGTGTGGTCGGGCGGGTTCACCAGCAGCCCGGCGTTCTTCGGTTCGCCGACGCGATGGAAGGCCTTGTCCCGGTAGTAGATGTATAGGGCGTCGATGGCCCTTTCCTTCTTCACCAGGAGCCCGTAGATGGTGATCGCCTTGGTCTTGAGAAACTCGGCCGAATCGCGGACGTCTTCGGGGGCCTGGTCGCCGAAGGCGGCGAGGAAGTTCTTGATCGGTATCGTGGAGATGACGTGATCGCAGGCGATGGTGTGTTCGTCGCCCGACTGGGTGTCGCGATAGCTCACGGCCGTGGCGCGCTTGCCGTCGGCGTCGAGGCTGACACCGACCACGTCGGCATGGCGGATCACGCGGCAGCCCAGGCGCTCGATTTCCTCCGCCAGCAGGCGCGGCATGGCCTCGGCACCGTTGCGGGAGTAGTGGAGCGTCTCCTCGCTGAGGGCGCTCTCGACCGCGTGGACGCTGTTGTCCTTGATGCCGATCTTGGAGAGCATCTTCTTGATCACATCGACGGCGCTCAGGCGCGGCATCTTCGTGGTGATGAATGTCGCCGACAGCTGGGTCGGCGGGAAGCCCCAGTAGCGGGTGGTGAATTCCTTGAAGAAGAACTCGTAAAGCGGTTTTCCGTAGAGCTGGATGAGCGCCTCCTCGGCATCCTTGGGTTCCTTCGGACGCAGCTTGTACCAGGACTGGTAAGCCAGCAGGCCGAAGCAGCACTGGGCGAGCACGAAGGGATTCATGCCCTTGACCATGTCGCCGAACTGGAGCGGGTAGCGATAGAAGGAGCCGGCCCACTTGATCTTGGCGTTGAGCGGAACCTCGATGCGCTCTTCGCCCATGATCTCCTTCACCGCTTCGAAGACGCCCTGGTCGAAGGCGTGCAACATGTGCACCCCGAGGTCGTAGAAGTTCTCGCCCCGCTTGTGGCCCCGGGCCAGGCCTCCGGTGACTTCCTCCTTCTCGATCAGCGTGACTTTCCGGCCCGCCTTGGCCAGCGTCAGCGCGGCGTAGAGTCCGCAGGGCCCGCCGCCGAGGATGGCGACTTCGGTCTGGTCGGCCGGGGTTGAGGGCGGGTTCTCGGCGGAAAGCGTTCCGCCCGCGGTCTTGGATGAATCGGCAGCCACGATGCGATCGGATGGGTCTCGGGGAGAGCGGAACTCAGTCCAGCGGGCCCTGCCGTTGCAGCAGGTGGTGGAACTTGATGTCGGGAAACTCGATGTCGTCGAAGGACACCGGTTCGTCCTTCGCGATGTCGCGCTTCACGACCGGCAACTGGTCGCCTTCCCCTTCCAGGTAGGAAATGGGGAGGTGGTTGTTGACCTTGGCGTCCGCCGTGGTGCGGATCAGCCCGTAGCATTCCGCGCCGCCGATGCCGTGTTCGACTTTCTGGCCGGCCTTGAGGTCGGACTTCGCGTAGGCGTAGACGTCGGCCACGTAACCGGCATCGGGAGTGAGCACGGCCTCGCCGTCGATGACCGCGCGGGCGATCGCCGTGGTGGTCTCGAGGTGGCAGAGGTGATAGGGCCGGAAGAAGAGGTAGTAGTTCCCCTTGTTGAGCAGCTTGTAGTAGTTGAGGTAGGGGCGCTGGAACTCCGAGTCGGAGTGCCCGACCACGTAGACGCCGCCGCCGGGCTCCGCGCCGAGGATGTAATCGACGCGGCCCTTGCCACCGTAGGCATCGAAATCGAACAGGTCCAACACCTCGGTCACGTTGGCGCAGCGCGGACCTTCCATGCCGTCCTTGAACGGGGTGTAACCGAGGGCGTTGCAGAGCAGGGCCATCTCGATGTTGAGCTTGGTGCCATCGGTGTAGGCGCAGCACTGGACGGCGCTGAGGTTGCGCTTCTCCGCCTCCGGACGAATCGATTCCGGCGTGGCGTAGTAGTCGAGGAAACCCTTGATGTTGCCGGCCTGCACGATGTCGAAGCCCCAGAGCTCGATTTCCTCGATCATGGTCGCCAGCACCCCGTGCTGGTCGCCGGCGTCGCTGGTAACGATGACGTTGTGCTTGGCGGCCTCGTGTTGGAGCAGCTTGCCGTAGACGATATCGACCTCGGCGTTCATCAGCACCACGTGCATCCCGCCCTCGATGGCGGCGAGGCAGTACTCGCAGGCTCCGGCGATTGCGTTGGTCGCCTCGGCGAAGGCTTCCATCTTCAACTGGTCGTTGTTCTGCAGCAGCGCCAGAGAATTGGTGGTGATCAGCACCTGGTCCTCGGTGATTTCCGGGATGGTCTCGCCATCCGTTTCCACGGGTTCCTTGCCGATCTGCCGGGCGGTTTCACGGGCAACCTCGAGATTGAGGTCCCCGATGAACATCAGGCGCATCCCCGGGGTGTGGGAGACCTGCCAGGCGATTCCTTTTCCCATGGCGCCCGCGCCAACGAGGCCGACTCGGATCGGGTTCGATATTCTGTTCTTGAGCTTCTTGAGCATTTGGAAAGCGGCTTGTTTCGTGATGCCCACGTCGGATGATGACCCGTTGCTCCCTCCAGCTACCGCAGAGCGGGGCACTCTCAAGACCCGTCGTGACCAGAAAGGATTTATGAGGCGCTCGCCCCGTAGTGCAAGAACTATTCTGGCGCACCTTCACGGTGGTGCGGCGCGTTCGCGGTGACGAGGCGGGTTGAATGCCGTGGTTGCGGCAGTGGAGCAGTTTGCGGTGTTCGGGCTCGAGGGAAAAAAAGACCGGACTGTGCGGGGGCGGCCTTCCCGTGAGGGATGCGATGTCGCTCCCTCCAGCGGGAACCAAAGCAGTTTCGGGCGGAGCGATGGTCCTGACTCAGAAGCCGCGAAGGTTCTCGGATCTCGCTTGGTGGTCGTCGGGACAGCTCCTCCGCTCTCGGAAACTCTGAAGAGACGGTCGAGCGCCCCGGATTTTCGTTAAGACTTTTTAAATAAATGGCCGCGGCTGTTCGGGAGCCTGGCCACGAAGACGGGGCTTCCCAGAGTGTCTTGGAGGGAAGTGGAGTGCCTCGGGGGAATCACTTGGGAGATCTTTCGGTGTGGAAGACGCCGGGAAAGGGGCGGACGGCTGGCCCGGATCGCCGTTTCGGCGGCGACCGTCGTACCCGGGGAGCCGGGAAGTGGCGGTGATAAAGCCCGCCGTCCTTCGTCCGAGTCGCCCATCGCGGAGCTGTTTCACCAAAGGGCCCTCGTTGGATCCGGAAATAGGATCTCTCAACCGGGCTCTTCGACGGGCGGATCATGCACGAACTCGTCTCCGGACAGGGAGGTGACGAGTCCATGAGGGGAGGCTCCTTAAGGTTGAGGTTCTTTTCCGCGATTTTTCGGGCCAAAATGCGCGCCGCCAGAATGTGACCGTAACTCGCAGATGATCAATTGATTGCGTTGATGAGCCCCGCTCGTATTGGGCGGGGCAAGTGCCCTTTGGGCCCCTTTTTCGCGACTTTTTTGAAAAAACTTGGCGAAAAGCAGTTGCGCAATATCGGTTTGGGCGTAATCTCCCAAAACCGGCCGGAAACGCCGGGTGTCGGAGACCGCCGAGGTCGATCGCAAGTATTTGTGATCGGCTTTTTTGTCCCCTGACGCTGATGATCTTTTGAAAGAGCAGCTGAGTTTGTTTGAGTCGCTTTCGGGTGATTTCAGCAAATGTCAGCAAAGAAGAAAAGGCTAAATTGTGCGTTGCGCATCAAGATGATGCGCAGGAGAGCCGTCGAAGTTGCTTCGGCAATTGAGATGGTGCTCCGTCAATTTTCTACTTCGGGATTTCGGTCCCGACGGTAGATCCGACTTTTATACGGAGAGTTTGATTCTGGCTCAGAACGAACGCTGGCGGCGTGGATAAGACATGCAAGTCGAACGGGGAATCTTTGGAGCTTGCTTTGAAGATTCCTAGTGGCGAACGGGTGAGTAACACGTGAGCAACCTGCCCAGAAGAGGGGGATAGCCCGGGGAAACTCGGATTAATACCGCGTGTCATCTCTCAGGACATCCTGAGAAGATGAAAGGTGGCCTTTGTGCTGCCGCTTCTGGATGGGCTCGCGGCCTATCAGCTTGTTGGTGAGGTAACGGCTTACCAAGGCAACGACGGGTAACTGGTCTGAGAGGATGATCAGTCACACTGGAACTGAGACACGGTCCAGACACCTACGGGTGGCAGCAGTCGAGAATCATTCGCAATGGGCGAAAGCCTGACGGTGCGACGCCGCGTGGAGGATGACGGCCTTCGGGTTGTAAACTCCTGTCATCAGAGAGTAATGCTTCAGTCAGTAACTGGGCTGAAGAGTGATAGTATCTGAAGAGGAAGGGACGGCTAACTTCGTGCCAGCAGCCGCGGTAATACGAAGGTCCCAAGCGTTGTTCGGATTTACTGGGCGTAAAGCGTCTGTAGGCGGCGCGGTAAGTCAGATGTGAAAGCCCGGGGCTCAACCTCGGAATTGCATCCGATACTGCCGTGCTAGAGGATCGGAGGGGAGTCTGGAATTCACGGTGTAGCAGTGAAATGCGTAGATATCGTGAGGAACACTAGTGGCGAAGGCGAGACTCTGGACGATTCCTGACGCTGAGAGACGAAGGCCAGGGTAGCGAAAAGGATTAGATACCCTTGTAGTCCTGGCAGTAAACGGTGCACGCTTGGTGTGGGAGGATTCGACCCCTTCCGTGCCGGAGCTAACGCGTTAAGCGTGCCGCCTGGGGAGTACGGCCGCAAGGCTAAAACTCAAAGAAATTGACGGGGACCCGCACAAGCGGTGGAGCATGTGGCTTAATTCGATGCAACGCGAAGAACCTTACCTGGGCTTGACATGTTGGTCGTAGATTTGTGAAAGCATTTCGTCAGTTCGGCTGGACCATCACAGGTGCTGCATGGCTGTCGTCAGCTCGTGTCGTGAGATGTTGGGTTAAGTCCCGCAACGAGCGCAACCCCTATGAACTGTTGCCAGCGAGTAATGTCGGGGACTCTGTTCAGACTGCCCAGATTAACTGGGAGGAAGGTGGGGATGACGTCAAGTCAGTATGGCCCTTACGCCCAGGGCTGCACACGTGCTACAATGCCCAGTACAATGTGAACCGATACCGTGAGGTGGAGGGAATCCTGAAAACTGGGCTCAGTTCGGATTGTAGTCTGCAACTCGACTACATGAAGTTGGAATCGCTAGTAATGGCGCATCAGCTACGGCGCCGTGAATACGTTCCCGGGTCTTGTACACACCGCCCGTCACATCATGGAAGCCGGTCGCACCCGAAGTATCTGTGCTAACTTTCGAGAAGCAGGGTCCGAAGGTGTAACTGGTAACTGGGATGAAGTCGTAACAAGGTAGCCGTAGGGGAACCTGCGGCTGGATCACCTCCTTTCTAGGGAGTAATTCACCGGTGAGGCAACTCACAAACCTCGCACATCGGTGAATAGGTCGAAGCCTGTCCTGATCGGTGAAATGCCGATCATGGTGGCTGCGTGGATGCCGAAAGGCGCCGCGACCAAGTGTTTTGCGCGATTCGCGATGTCGCAGCGCACAATTTAGCCTTTGTCTTCTGCTCTTTGAAGAGCTGAAACGGAGTAAAGCTTAGAGTGGCTTGCTCCCTCGCAAGGGGGTATAGCTCAGTTGGTAGAGCGCCAGCTTTGCAAGCTGGATGTCAGGGGTTCGAATCCCCTTGCCTCCATGTGGGGCAAGATTTTCGGAACCGGCAAGCTCGTCCGCGATTCGCGGGTCTGTAGCTCAGTTGGTTAGAGCACACGCTTGATAAGCGTGGGGTCACAGGTTCGAATCCTGTCAGACCCACCATCGCCAACCCGCCAACTTCTCGCTCATAAAAGTTCTCCAGGACTGTTCTTTGACAACTGCATACAGGGTAGATAAAGATGCAATTTCCAGAGTTCCGTCACTTCGGTGGCGGGAAACTGATTGCGGACTTGGTATCTGTTTTACGGCAGATAACTGTATGAATGCGAGTTTCAAAAAGAACTGAAACAAGCTGTTAAGGGCGCATGGTGGATGCCTAGGTGCCAACAGGCGATGAAGGACGTGATAAGCTGCGATAAGCTTCGGATAGCGGCAAATACGCTTTGACCCGGAGATTTCCGAATGGGGTAACCTGGCTGGGGTAATACTCAGTCGTCTCTCTCTGAATCCATAGGAGAGAGTTCGCGATACCCGGTGAAGTGAAACATCTCAGTAACCGGAGGAAAAGAAAGAGAATCGATTCCGTAAGTAGTGGCGAGCGAAAGCGGAACAGCCCAAACCGGGGTCTTTGATCCCGGGG
>JAUIGT010000103.1 GCA_030432615.1 Verrucomicrobiia bacterium | reverse complement strand
CCCGGGCCAGTTGCAGCGAGAGGGTTCCATCGGTCGTCCCGCGACGAATCACGGGGAAATTGGCGGTGCCGTTTGCGTCGAAGCCGCCTCGGAACGATCGCCGCTCCCCATCGATCTCGAACACCCCGCTGATGACCCCGGTACGGGTGACGCGGAGGTTCAGGAGACCGCCGGTGGGTTCGGCCATCAGGGTCACGCCACCGTAGCTGCCCGCCGCCGAGGAATCCCACGGCAGATTGGTGAGGTCGGGACCGGGAGCCGGCGGATCGGGAACCGTCGGCCGTGCCGTGCCGCCGGGGTTCTCGCTGCCGGGGTAGGGAGTATCCACCGAGGGCTTGATCGCCAGGCTGCCGGTGGTGTCCGCGGCCAGGAAATGGCCCGCCACGATCTGCTGGGCCTGGAAGACCACCCCGGCGAAAGGCCAGCGCGAACGGGTCTCCGGATCGAACCAGGAACCCACCAGGCTCCCGTTGGCGGTGCGAACGAGGGCGCTCGCACGCTCGGGACCGTAGTAGACGATGCGGTTGTTGGTCATCCAGGTGACCGAGCGTTCGAGGGCGCCGCCCTCCGGTCCGCCGCTTCCTTCGAGGGCAAGACAGGCATTGTGATACTGGTCCTCGAGAGTGGCGAGGGCACGTTCGCCGCGACCGGGTCGGTCGTAGCGACACCCGAGGGTCCAAGCTTCCACCTGGAACCCGTTGGGGTATCGTTTCTCGCGAGCATCGGCGGGCTTGTTCCACTGGGCGACGCCGTCGAAGTCGCTGATGTCGGGTGCGTGATCCCGGAAGACGAGCCGGACTCCCAGGGAACCGCGCTCGCCCTCGATGGGCCGGTAGAGCCACGTGTAGAGGGAGAAATCGCCCTCGGATGAGAGACACGCGCTTTCGGTGAAGCGGGTGCCATCGCCGAGGACTCCGGCCACTCGAGCCTTGCCGCCGGCATTGAGGTTCACCGTCGCCCATCCGTCTCCCCCGGGCTGCAACGTGTTGTCGGCACCGGGCAGGGAGGGAACGATCATGGTGAAGGAGCCGGTCCAGCCCTCCGGGGTCGGATTCAGGCGCGGATGGAAAGGCGCTCTCGGCAGATCGACGACGGCGGTGGTACCCTGCCAGGTGATGGTGCCTCGCAGCGTCTCGCTTTCCCGCCCCGGAGTGACGGTCCGGAATACCTGGAGATCGGCCGTCAGGATGGATCCGTTGGCCTGGCGAAAATCGCCCTGCAGGTGACCGGAACCGTTGAAGGAGCCGCGAATGACCGCCCGCTGGTTCTGGAAAAACAGGGAAGCGGAGAGAAAGCCGCCGCCGAATGAACCGGGGCGCGGTTGGGAAACGAACAGGCGCGAGACGCCACCCACGATCGTGTAGTTGTCCCCGGCATCACGCAGGAGTCCGTCGTAGAGTCCCACGGCATCGTTGGTCCAGACGAGGACGGGATCGGCGTCGGGAGCGGGGGCCTCCGAGATCGGAGTCGTGGCCTTCTTCAATTCCTCTCCCGAAGAGGCGAATCCCGAATCGGGAGCGCCGAAGTCTCCCACCCCATCGGCATCCTCTGCCCGAACCCAGTAGAAATAGGGAAGGTCCGGAGTGGCGGCGCCATCATCGAAAGCCGTGATTCCCGCTCCCACCGAACCGATCTCGCTGGCGGCACTCGGATTCTGGAACGGGTGCCGGAAGATCCGGTAGGTCGAGGCGCCGGAATCCACCCAGTTCACCGTGACTTTGTCCGGAAAATCGCCGTCCGTGGCCGTGACTCCCGCGACCGGACCCGGCACTTGCCGTTTCTCCACGCTGTTGTCGGAACTGGTGCTGGCCAGGCTGAAGTTCCCGGCCGCATCGGCGGCGGCGTTCGGATTCACGCTGGCTGTGAGCGTTCCTTCGCCCGAGGTGCCGGAAACTCGAAGGAGAAAATCCACCCCGGGCGTGACTCCGTCGATTACGGAGGCGATTCCACCGACCGCCCCCCCAAGAGTGACATCGCCGGCATCGAATCCCGTGACCGGCTCCGAAAAAGTGACCACGAACTCGATCGGTTCATCGATGGTCGGGTCCGCCTGAGCCGGAGCCTGTTCGACCGTGACCGTGGGCGGGGTCGAATCGATCTCGAAATCCATCGCCGCGGTGATGGGGCTCAGGTTTCCGGCCGGATCGCTGGCGGAAGCCGTCACCGAGTTGGGGCCGTCGGGAAGAGGATCGGTGGTGATCGACCAGGGACTGTTGGCCACACCCTGTCCGATGGCATTGCCTTCGCCGTCGAAGAGAATGACGAGGGTGCCGGCTTCGGCGTCCCCGGTAAACGTTGGAGTCCTGCGATTGGTCAGGCCATCGCTGTTGTCGCTTCCGGTGTCTTCTCCCGGGGCAAAGGCGGGCATCGTCGGTTCGGAGGGAGCGGTCACATCGATGGTGACCTCGAAAGGACTGGAGAGGTTGCCGTCATTCCCAGCCAGATCGCTCTGGCTGGCGGTGAAGACGGTGCTTCCTTCCGGCAGGTTGGAGGTGGTGAGTGTCCAGGTGCCGTCGGAAAGGACGGTTCCGATCGGATTGCCATCCTGGAAAAGTTGCACTTCGCCGGGTTCGGAAGAACCGGTCACCACCGGGGAAGTGTTCCGCGTGATTCCATCGGAGTTCGACGTGCCGGTGTCGGTTTCCGGCGTCAGTCCGATGTCGAAGGGGGCGGGAGGAGGAGTCGTGTCGATGGTGATGGGCAGGAACGCCGGAGTGCTCAGGTTTCCGGCGGCGTCCTCGTTGCGGATTTCCAGCTGCTGGTCACCATCCGCAAGCTCTGGAAGCACGATCGACCAGTTCCCCGACACATCTTGCTCGAAGATCTCGATTTCTTCGACATAGAAGTGCACTCTGGTGCCTCCCTGGACAAAGAGAGAGAGACCGCGGATTTCCGGAGTGTTGTCCCTCGTGATATTGTCCGTGTCCGACACTCCGGTGTCGCTGGCGCCGGCGAGGTCGGGATTCAATACTCCCAGGGGCGCACTGGTGTCGATTTCGATCGGGATGGCCGGAGTCGTTCGGCTCTGATTGCCGGCCGCGTCGTAGCACCGGGCGGTGATGGAATGAGCCCCAGGTGCCAAGGGGGCAACCGTCGCCTCGAACGCGGGGCCGCTCGCGACACGGGCGATCTCGATAGTTCCCGACCGAAAGACTCGCAACTGGCTGCCGGGAGCCGCGTCCCCCAGGAAGGTTGGGGTTGCTTGGCTGGTCAGTCCGTCCGAATTGGAGAATCCACGGTCATCATCGGGATCGAGTCGGAAATTGGAGGGTCGTCCGGGTGGATCCGTGTCAATTTCGATGGTGAGGCCCGCCGCGGCCACGGCGTCATTCCCGGCGATATCAAATTGTCGCGCGGTAATCACCTGTTGACCGTCCCGTAGAAAATCCGAGGTGATAACCCACGTGCCACCGGACACCGTGGCGCTGCCGACGAGTTCACCGTTTGAATAAAGGTTCACCAGGCTTCCATCTTCTCCAGTTCCGGAAAAAGTCGGTCTGGAGGTGTTGGTCAGGTTGTCATCGTCGGCGTCTCCAAAATCGCTCGATGCGAGCAGGTCGGGTGGACTGGGAGCGGTGGGTGGGGTGAAATCGAAGGTGATCGCCACGGGGGTGGAAGTCGAACTCTGGTTGCCGGCTCGATCGGTGGCCCGAGCGGAAAACTGATGAACGCCTTCGGTGGAGATGGTAGTCGGAAGGCTGAAGCTCCCCCCCGAACCGGCCGACCCGGTCTGTATCAATTGCCCGTTTTGGTACAATTCAACGGTGGCCAGCGCCTCGGTTGTTCCCACGATGATCGGCAAGCTGTCGAAAGTGATCTGGTCCGAATTCGATATTCCTGTGTCGCTGAATGGTGAAAGCCCCAGGGCCGAGGGAGAAGCTGGGGAGATCGTGTCGATGACCACCGTGATTGCCGGGGAGGAACTTCCTCCGTTCGCTCTTGAGGTCAGCTCGTGAGTGCCGTTGGGCAGGGGCGAGGCGGGAGTGAACGACCAGTCGCCGTTGGCATCGGCGGTGGTGGTGCCTACCGTCCCCGGCACTTGATTACTGTAGATCTGAATGGTGGCATTGGCCGGTGACTGCCCGTAAAAACGTGGACGGGTGTTGGAGGTGATGCGGTCGGAGATCGAGACGCCGGTATCGTTCACGCTATCGCTCGTCATGAAAATCGTCGATGGGCTCGACACGGCCGTGACGGAAATATCATCGATGGCGATGCCATCGGTGGGCGCGGTGAAGTTGTCGAAATGATTGAAGCGGATGGCGAATTCGGAATTGTAAGAAATTCCGAAGGTGTTGATGGCTTGATCGAGGTCCACCACGTATTCCTGCCAGACCGAGTTGATCGCGGGAGAGCCGTCCGATCGGAGTGCCGCGACCTCATACCAGGTGTTCCCATCCTCGCTGATAGCCACGCCGTCGAAGTCGGCGTCTCCGGTAAACGGGTTTGACGGCGGGGCATGATCTTCGTCGTTCAGTTCCTTGGCCCAAAATCGCAATTCGACGCCCTGACGCAGATCCAGATCGAGAAACACGGTCATCTGGTTGCGGGAATAGACGCTATCCACCGATGAATCCATGACGACATGCCTTTGGCCGCCGTGGGGTGTGTACTGGGTGGTGATTTGCGTTCGATGATTTCCCGTGCCTCCGACCTCCCAATCGGCGGAGAACACACCCGATTCAAAGTCTTCCATGAAGGGGAGCGGAGTGGCGTTGCGAAGATTCAAGTTGAGCGTTCGCGAGTCACCGCTGACTCCGTCCGAGACCCCGATGGTCACGGGATAGTTGCCGGGTGCGGCCGTTGGAACCCCGGAGATGACACCGGTGGAACTGTTGAAGCCCAGGCCGCTTGGTAGGGACCCACAAGTGTAGCTGGACGGCGTCGGCACCGCGTCGATCTGGTAGGTGAAGGGCTTGCCGATGAATGCGCTGACATCCAGTGGGCTGCGAATGGCGGGCCCCTGGAAGTAGCGGAAAGTCATGGTGGAACCCGTGTTCGATATCTCCGAGATGGTGTTGCCGGTGGGGAGAGCGACACCGTTCTGGTAACTGTCGGAACTGGGGACGGTGCCCGCGTTCACCGTATCCACGAATCCGCCGCGGTAGAGGTCGCCGTTGTCGCCCCGATTGAAGCCGCGCTCCAAGCCATATTCGCCGTCGGCCTGGAGCAGGGCCACCTTGTAGTGGCGGTTGTTGGTTGGCCATCCGGATTGGCCGGGAAAGCCGGGGTCGTTGTTGGCGGGCTTGTTCTCGTCGATGTGCCAGATCGCCAGGCCTCCAGCCCCGCCCGTTCCCGCGGGAATCTTCTGGTCGTAGCCGACCGGTTGGCGATTCTCGATGAGCAGGTATTCCCCCGAAGGATAGCCTTCATCGATCCGGTAGATGACTGCTCCGGGGCTTTGTGCCTCGGGTACCGGGTAGGTTCCAAAAGAACTGATGGGGGTCGGGGATATCCAGCCGAGCTGGATCTTGCTCCAGGCACTGAAATGGGGGGGGTATCGCTGGGAACCATCAAATCCCCAACTGTTGGCCATCATACCGAAGGAGCCGATGCCGGAGCCCGCGCCGCTGGTGTCGTAGAGATCGGGAAGGCCGAAGAAGTGGCCGGTCTCGTGGCAAATGACGCCGATTCGACCGGGTGCCGTTCCGGAAGTACTCCAAACCCCCGGGTTGATGTGATAGTCGCGCACCTTCACTCCTTCGGAAGAAGTCCAGGTGGGGATGGTCCAGCGATGCGACCAGATGCGATCCGTGTGGGGCGCTCCGTAGGCGTCGGTGCCTCCGAACTCGGCCGCATAGCCTGAATGGACGAAGGAAATGGCATCGACGAATCCATCGTTGTCATCATCGAACTGGCTGAAGTTGATGAGGGGATCGGCGAGCGCGAGGGCGTCCTGAATGGCTTCACGAACCGTGCTCACGAGCCCGGATTGTCCGTCGGCGTAGTAGGCTTCGGTCTGGGGGAGCGTGACCCAGCCGAATACGGTAGAGTCCAGCACGAGCGCCCCGTAGGAGTTTTCGTAGTAGACATCCCGCACGCTCCCCGAGGGGGCGAGTGTCGGGTCGCCACCCACCTCGTTGAAAATCGTGTCGAAATCAGTGTCGGAGGGAAGCGTTCGCCCGGTGTGGTCGGCGAAACGCATCAGGATCACGACGTTCTTCACATTCCCCACCGGATTGATCGGTCGCGGGGCATCGTCGGCCGCGGCATCGACGGGCATCGGGAGGGTCTTCTCCATGGTTTCCCGAATCACCTCCGGTTCAGGCAAGAGGCGCTTCGGGAGACCGAGGTTCGTCGGGTTCGCCGAACCAACCCGATGGCGAGATCTGGCGAGTTTTCCGTCAGGGGATCTCTCCGCATAGACGTACCAGCCCGATTCCTCGCGCAGGACGGTGTAGCCGTCGTGCTCCAACCAGTGGAAATGCTCATTTCCTCTCAGTCGCAATTCTATCTCCGTACCGTCAGGCTGTTTCTCAGTGAAGGGGAGGGGATTGGCCGGCATCGACATGCCCCGGGGCAGGCAGATGACAAAGAGAATTGTCAGAACAGAGAATGCCAGCTGCAGACGCGAAGAGGAGAAGAGGTGGAAGTATGGAACGGATCGAATCGGGGACATCGTTAAGGCAGGCAGAGAGGCATGCACCCAAGGGGGGATGCATATCTCCGTTAGGACGACCCAGCTTGCCGGTTTTCCGGTGAACGGGCAAACAGAAAAACGAGCCAATTCACTGCCATCCGGCTGATTGGCCGGGAAGCTATTGCCCGTAATAGGCGTCCGGGCCGTGCTTGCGGTGATAGTGCTTCCGGAGAATGTGCTCGGGAAGGGGGGCTTGATCGGCGTTGAGTCGCCACGTGCCGAGGGCCATTTCGCAGCAGACTTCCAAGGCGACGGAGTTCTTCACGGCATCGAGGGCGTTCTTCCCCCAGGTGAAAGGGGCGTGGAATGCCTGGAAACAGGCCGGCATGGCGACCGGATCGAGCTCCCGTTCCCGAAAGGTCTCGACGATGGCGTGGCCGGTGTTGGTCTCGTAGTCTTCGGCGACCTCGTCCTCGGAAAGCTCGCGCACCACCGGTACGGTGCCGTGGAAATGATCGGCGTGGGTGGTGCCGTGGCAGGGCAGTTCTCGTCCCGCCTGGGAAAACTGGGTGGCGTGAACGGAATGAGTGTGACAGATCCCGCCGATCGCTTCGAATTCCCGGTAGAGAATGCGGTGGGTGGGCGTGTCGGAGGACGGGTTCAGGTGGCCCTCGACCACCGTGCCTTCGAGATCGACCACCACCATCTTCTCGACCGACAGGTCGGCGTACGAAACGCCGCTGGGCTTGATCACGAACCAGCCTTTATCGCGATCGATCCCTGACACGTTGCCCCAGGTGAGGCGGACGAGGCCCTCGCGCTCCAGCATGAGGTTGGCTTCGAGGACGTGGTGACGGAGATCGAGGAGATGCATGGGAGGACGAGTGATCAGTAATCAGAGGTCAGTGAACAGTGAGCAAGGCGGAATTCGCTCAGTCCTTGGACCGCTGTTCCTGGCGGAGGGCGATGAGGTCCTTCATGACATGGTCGATCTTTCCGGACCACTCGGCGGTGCCGAAGGCGTCGTGAAGAGTCCGGTAGAGTTCGTAGAGTTTCGCGTAGACGGCCTGGTTCTCGGGAATGGGTTCGTAGACGCGGTCGCGCATCCGGCAGACCTTCGCCTGGGCTTCGGCGAGTTCGATCTCCCCGCTGCATGCCGCCCCGAAGATTGCGGCACCGAGGGCGCAGGTCTGGTCGCTGGCGGCGACTTTGAGCGGGCGCCCGATGATGTCGGCGTAGGTCTGCATCAGGGTCGCATTCTTCACGGCGAGCCCACCGGTGTTGACCACTTCCTCGACAGCGACGCCGTATTCTTCCATTCGCTTGATGATGGTCAGGGCGCCGAAGGCGGTGGCCTCGATCAGGGCCCGGTAGATCTCGTGGGCCTGGGTGTGGAGAGTCTGGCCGAGAATCATCCCGGTGAGGCGCACATCGACGAGAATGGTCCGGTTGCCGTTGTTCCAATCCAGCGCCAGCAGGCCGGTCTCGCCGGGCTTCAGCTTGGCGAGTTCGGCTTCCATGTTGATGAACTTCTCGTCCTGCGTCGCGCCGTAGCTGTCGGGAACGAGGTGGTTCACGAACCAGAGGAAAATGTCGCCGACCGCGGATTGACCGGCCTCGATGCCGTAGCAACCGGGCAGGACGGAACCATCGACCACCCCGCAGAGGCCGGGAATGTCAGCGAGCTCCTCGGAATCGGGCCAGACGGTGATGTCGCAGGTGCTGGTGCCGAGAATCTTGGTCAGGGTGCCCTTTCTCACGCCCGATCCGACGGCGCCCATGTGGGCGTCGAAGGCGCCGACGGCAACCGCGGTGCCGGGAGCGAGGCCCAACTTGGTGGCCCACTCGGCGGTGAGACCGCCCGCCTTGGTGTCGGCGGTGACGGCTTTGTCGTAGAGCCGGTCGCGCAACTCGGCGAGTCTCGGATCGAGGGCAGCGAGGAATTCCTTGTCGGGCAGGCCGCCCCATTCCTCGCAATACATCGCCTTGTGACCGGCCGAGCAGATCCCGCGCGCCATCGTGGCGGGATCGGTCGTTCCCGTGAGCACGGCGGGAATCCAGTCGCAGTGTTCGACCCAGGAATGCGCGGCCTCGAAGACCTCGGGATCGACCTTGAGGCAGCGCCAGATTTTCGACCACCACCATTCGGAAGAGTAGATGCCACCGCACTTGGCCAGGTATTCCGGACGCATCTCGGCGGCCTTCTCGGTGATGGCGGCGGCTTCGGCGTGGGCGGTATGATCCTTCCAGAGCCAGACCTGGGCGTTGAGGTTGTCCTTGAACTTCGGGAGCACGCCGAGCGGTGCGCCTTCCGCACTGACGGGAATCGGGGTCGATCCGGTGGTATCGACGCCGATGCCGATGACCTCCTCGGGTTGGAAGTCGGGACGTTTCTCCTTCGCCTGGGCAATCGCGCCGCGGATGATCTCGACGAGCCCGTGGAGGTAGTCCTGCGGATTCTGCCGCGCTACATTCGGGTCCGCCGGATCGGTGAGGATGCCGAGGGTTCCCGAGGGATAGGGATAGACGGTGGAGCCGAGTTCCTCGCCGGTGTCGAGATCGACGAGCAGCGAGCGGCAGGAATTGGTCCCGTAATCGAGACCGATGGCGTAGCGGGGCATGGGGCTGTCTTACGACAGGGGAGGAAAGTGCTCAAGAACGTTTCGGTGTCGTGTCACGGTGGAATCCATGCGCTCCCGGATAACCATACCGCGGGATCACGGGAACGGACGCGATGCGGGCCGCAAGTCAGCGCCCGTCGACAAACTTCAATCCCGCCTCGGTGAGACAGTCCCCGATCCTCGAGGCGAGGTCGTCGAATTTCACGTAGCGGCGAATCAATTGGCCGCCTCGGTCGGGAAAGTCCGGCCGCATCTCGAGCAATTGTGCGATCGGCTCCGCCGCCTCTCTGGTGCGGTCGCTTGCGACTAGGGCCACGGCCTTCATCAGGGGACCCCAGAAGTGGGCTTCGGGGATGTATTCCGTCGCCGCCGCCAGCATGGCCCCGGGGTCGTTCCGCCGGACGGCATCCAGCCACAGGCCGCAGTGACAGGCCCGCCGAGGGAACGGGTTGACCTGGATGGCTCGGCGGATCATGGCCGGTCCCCGCTCCCAGTCGCCGGAAAGAGTGAGCAGGTAACCGATCGCATCGAGCCAGAAGATCGAACCGCGCCCCAACTGCAGGGCGGCTTCCGCCTCGCTCCTTGCCTGATCGATGTCGCCACCGAGCAGGAGCAGATAGCCCAGCACGGAGCGGCAACGCACGTCCAGGGGCGCGATTTCGGCACCCCGGCGGGCCGCGGCGATTGATTCCTCGATGGGAATGGTTTCTCCGGGCAGGTCCAGACCCCAGTGAGCGCCCCCGAGCCGGCCAAGGTAGCTCCAGCAGAGGGCGCAGTCGGAGTCGGTCGCCACGGCCTGGCGGAGGGCGGTGAGCGCTTCGGTGAAGGCTTCCGGCTCGTGGGTGGCCTCGAAATGATGGTGACGGAGAATCGCCTCGTAGGCGATGCCGACCGCATTCGGTCGCCGGCGGGATTCCCCGGCGAGTTGCGAAGACACGACACCACGTTCTTCCGTGATCGTCGCCACGGCCGTCTGAACCGCCCGCGCGAGCCCGACACTCTGCTCCGGTCCCGCCGGACAGAAAAAGGTCTCCGCCCAGGTCTGGCGGCCTGTCTCCCGATCGACCAGGTGAAAGTTGACCTTGAGGTCGTCTCCCCGCAGTCCGAGCGTGCCGGAGAGTTCGAATCGCGCCCGGCAGGTGTGTTCCGGCTCCGGCTTGGCATCCGGTGCCAGGAAGACCTGGATGGTCTTTTCGCGGCTCAGTTCGGCAGCCAGGTCGGAGGCGAGCCCCTGGGCGATGAATTCCACGTCCTTCCGATCCGTCAGCTTGCGGAGCGGCGAGACGAGCAGCGAGGGCCAGGAATCCGGATCGTTGGCCGGGTGGGCAGCCCCGGGAGCGGATTCCCGGACTTCGAACGCAGGTTCGTAGGAGCCCTTCGGAAGTTCGATCAGGATGGAGTCGCCCGCGCCCTGGTCGCGGTAATACGCCTCCAGTGCCCGGCGCACCCGGCCGGCCTGCATCCTGACGATGGGGTCTTCCGAGGGGTAGAAATCCTCTCCCCGTCCCAGCGCTCGAATACCGATGGAAACCTGGTCGAGGCGATCACCCCTGCCCTTCAGGGTCTCCTCGACCACGTAGCGCAGAAACTCCCGCGCCCGCGGACTACGGCGGAAGAGCGGGGATTTGAGCACGCGATTGAGCTGCGCCCGGACCGCCTTTGGCTGCATCGGCACCTCGGTGCTGGTCTCCTCCATGAAGAAAGCATCTTGGGCTCAATTGCCCTCAAAGTAAAGACCCATCGGGAAGGGCGTTACCTCGCGTTACTTGTCTGGCGGGCGGTTTTTCGCTCGAATGGTGGGGGAAAAGGAAGGGTCGTGATTCGATTTCGATCTCTACACCTCCTCCTCTCCGGCTCGCTCATCGCGACGCGACCGGATTTCCTTCTGAATCGCCTGGAACCGAATTTCCTCAAACCCGATAAACACCACCACTCCCGATGAATCGAAAAACCTCCGTCCAGTGCGGCCTCGGGGCCGCGACGGCGCTGTTCCTCGCCGCCTGCGCGCCCCAGCAGGCGGCCTTCGACCTGGCCGACGCCGACGACGACCAGAAGGTCTCCCTGCAGGAATTCGAACGCTACATGCTCGAGGCGGTCTTCGCCGAGGCGGACGCAGACGGAAACGCGAAGGTGACCTTCGAGGAATGGAAGGCCGCCAATCCCGACGCCGATCCCGAAAAGTTTCGTGCTCCGGACAAGGACGGCGATCGCATGGTGTCGCCAGAGGAGGCCGAGGCCTTCTTCGCGAAGCAGGGAACCTGGGCCGACCTCTTCGACAAGATCGATACCGACAACGATGGCTACGTGACTTCCGCGGAGGCCGTCGCCTTCCGGGACAGGATGGCCGCCCTTTCCGGAACCACCCTTCAGCAACTCCAACAAGCCGCTGACCAGAAATGAAGACCTACCGCCTTTTCCTTCTCATCAGCCTTCTCTTCGTCGCCGCCACGCTGGTTTCCTGCGTGGCTCCGCATCCCGATCCCTACGTCCGGCAGGGCCGGCGTACCGGTGCCGTGGTCGGCGGAGTCACCGGCGCCGTCATCGGCAACAACGTCAAAGGCGGTAATTCCTGGGGCGGCGCCGCCATCGGGGCCGCCGTGGGCGGACTCGCCGGCGACCGTCGCGGCAAGACCAACTCCATGTATTACCGGCCGCGCTACTACTATTGATCGAAAGGATTGCTCCGGGGGACTGGCAGGGCGGAGCCTGCGGGCCGGAAAGTCAACCACACCTTCCCTCCAACCCCTTGTCGCCAACACCACGGATGATGTCTGGACCTTCTCCCTTCAGTGTGAGCCGGGCCGACTGGTCGATTCCCGTGAATGCCGCCGCCGCCAAGCTGGTGAAGTTCGGGAAGCTCCCGGTGAGCCTCCGGGCTGGCGTCGGCTAGTGGGCCGAATCGCCGGCCTTCGGACCGGAGGGCTTCCGGTTCCGGCTTCAGGCGAATTTCGTCCTGCCGAAATGACAATCCCTCCATCTCAACGGTGGTCATGAAACGCACAACCCGAAAAGATCGGCAGCCGATGAATCGACTCCTCAATCTGACGCTCCTGATCTTGGTCGGGTTGCTCACTTCCAGTTGCGATCGCACTACGGAGCAGGAGACCTCGGCGGCCACCGAGTCCATCACTCCAGAAGATGCCCGAGCCATCGCCAAGCAAGCCTATCTCTACGCCAATCCGATGGTGGACAACTACCGCGTTTTCTACGGCTCGTTCGTGGACGAGACGGATCCGGAATACAAGACGCCGATCAACCAGCTCGTGAACCTGGCGCGGGTCTATACGCACGAAGACCGGGCCGTGCAGACCCCCAACTCGGACACCCCCTACAGCTGGCTGGCCCTGGACCTGCGCGCCGAACCGTATGTGCTGAAGGTGCTGGAGATCGAGGAAGAGCGCTATTTCAGCATCCAGCTCATCGATCTCTACACCCACAATTTTGCCTACATCGGCAGCCGGGCGACTGGTAACGAAGGCGGGACGTTCCTGATTGCGGGTCCGAGTTGGCAGGGCGAGGCGCCCGATAGCATTACAAAAGTGATCCACTGTGAAACCGAACTGGCGATTGCAATCTACCGAACCCAGCTTTTTAGCCCGGAAGATATGGACGATGTGAAAGCTGTCCAGGCCGGTTACCAGGTGCAGCCTCTTTCCGCATTCCTCGGGCAGCCGGCACCCGAAGCCGCGCCCGCCATCGACTTCATCGAGCCACTGACGCGAGAAGAGATTACCAAGTCACCGAAGGTGTTCCAGCAGCTGAATTTCGTCCTTCAGTTCTGCCCCACGCACCCCTCCGAGAAGGAACTCATGGCGCGTTTTGCTAAGCTCGATATCGGGGCCGGAAAGACCTTCGACTGGGACGTCTTCCCGCCGGACATCCAGAAGGCCATCGGCCAGGGCATCGCCGATGCCTGGGCGGATTTTGAAGCGCTGAAGGAACGGGGCAATGCGGGCGAAGTCGGTTCCGGCGATCTATTCGGCACGCGGGATCATCTGGAAAACAATTACCTATACCGCATGGCCGGTGCCGTTTGGGGTATCTGGGGCCATAGTGCGGAAGAGGCAATCTACCCATCCTACTACGTCGATGCCGACGGAGAGAAGCTCGACGGCACCCAACGGTACCGCCTGCGGTTCGCTCCGGATCAGTTGCCGCCGGTCCATTCCTTCTGGTCGCTGACCATGTATGAACAACCGGAAAGCCTGATGGTGGAAAACCCCATCAACCGCTATCTGATCAACTCACCCATGCTCGAGGATTTCGTGCGAGACGATGACGGGGGAATCACCCTGTACTTGCAGCACGACTCGCCGGGCGAGGACCTTGAACCCAACTGGCTGCCGGCGCCCAAGGGGCCGTTCTCCGCCATCATGCGTCTTTACTGGCCGAAGGAAGAAGCCCTGGACGGAACCTGGGAGCTGCCGCCGCTGAAACGGGTGCAGTAACGGATATCTACTCAGAACCTACAACAAGGAGAAATCATGAAACTGCTACTATTGACCGCACTTCTGCTCCCGACACTCGCCTTCGCCGAGGATATCACGATCGAGAACCTCGTGCGCGCCGAATCCGACACCATGTTCCGGATGACCATGAAGGAGAGAAGCATCGGCATCGGGGAGATCTTCCATGATCGCAAGATCGCCTCCGCCAATGAGCCGCAGACGGTGATCCGGCCCAATCAGGACACGTTCTACTCTGCCGCGATCGTTGACCTGTCGATGCCGGTGACGGTGACCCTGCCGGAAGGGGACGGTCGGTTCCAGTCGGTGCTGGTCATCAGCCAGGACCACTACAACTTCGCCTATGCCAAGCCGGGCAAGTATGAACTGACCCAGGAAGAGGTCGGCACACGCTTCGCGATGCTGTTGTTCCGCACCTTCGTCGATGCGGGCGATCCCGACGATGCCGCGCGGGCCTACGCCGTGCAGGACGAGATCGTCCTCGAGGGTGGAGGAAAGGGGCCGTTCGAGGCACCGAACTGGGATCTCGAAGCCCTTGCCAAGGCACGGAAGGCGGTCAACGACCTTGCTGCGGTGGTCGGTCTCGATGCCAGCAAAGCTTTTGGCCGCAAAGGCGAAATCGACCCGCTGAACCACTTGGTGGGAATTGCGGGCTGGGCCGGGCAACCGGCCACAACGGCCAGCGCCTTTGTCGATGCTGTCGACATGAACGACGGCAAGACGCCCCATGTGGTCACCGTCAAAGACGTGCCGGTGGACGCCTTCTGGTCCATCACAGTGTACGACGCGGATGGTTTTCTTGCTCCGAATGATCTCAATCGCAACAGCTACAACAACACCTCGGCCACGCCGAACGACGATGGTTCCTACACGATCCATTTCGGCGGAGACCCCGAGGCGAAAAATTACCTGCCCATCACCGAAGGCTGGAACTACACGATCCGTTTGTACATGCCCCGCGAAGAGATTCTGAACGGCGAGTGGACTTTCCCGGACATCGTGCCGGTGAAGTAGGGCAGGCGGTGACAATCACGGGTCACTCAGACCGCTCTCGAACAGAAACGCGACCAAACCAACCAACCCATGAAAACCAACCGAAAAACCATTCCGCTCGCCGGTATCCTGTTGCTCGTCTTCTGCTGCCTGGTTGCCGATGCGCAAGAAAGTGGGAACGGAAATGCGATTCCCTACCCGTTGCCGGAATGGAAAGGGGTTCAGGGGAAGACCCTCGAGCAGTCCAAACCTGATTTTGTCGGACAACCGAAGGCGCCCAAGGACGC
>JAUIGT010000102.1 GCA_030432615.1 Verrucomicrobiia bacterium | reverse complement strand
CAGAAGGGTAAGGGCGAAGACGAGGGGCGGACCAAGGGAGGAGAAGGCGAAGCGCAGAAGGGTAAGGGCGAAGACGAGGGACGGACCAAGGGAGAGGAAGGCGAAGCGCAGAAGGGTAAGGGCGAAGACGAGGGGCGGACCAAGGGAGAGGAAGCCGAAGCGCAGAAGGGAAAGAGTGAAGGCGAGGCGCGGACCAAGGGAGCGGAAGGCGAAGCGCAGAAGACAGAGGGCGAAAAGCGAGGCAAGGGAAGCGAGGGGGAGGAGAAGAAGACCCTCGAGACGAAAAAAGACGCCGAGAGAAAGAAGGCGGGCGAGAACGGCCGCAAGGCAGCATCGACCGAAAAGGAAGGAAAGACGGACACTTCGCAGGAGAAATCCGGCGAAAAAACCTACCGAAGCCGCGAGCAGAAGGAATCGGATTACAGGAAGGCGAATCTCCCCAAGGAAGAGATCGAAAAACTCGTAGCCGGAATGCCGAAGGTCAACATCCTCGGGATGCAAGCCATCGCCAAGAAACACGACGTCTTAATCCTCGTGCGTCCGACGAGCAAGGAATGTCAACGCTGGCTGTTGAGCGGAAAAGCGGTGCCAAAACCGGTCACAGTGAAGAACAAGACCATCAACAGGATCGATATCCTGCTGGGGGCAAAGCCGGGTCACCTGGGCTTGGTCGGTCACTTCGATCCGGTCAAGCCGGAACGTTCCAAGTTCCCTGACATGAGCGATGCGGACTTCGCGAAACTGGAAAAGCGTTATCAGCAGCGGTATGACGAGTTCCGCAATCAGGGCGTGCACCTCAATCACAACAAGGATGTGGAGGTGAGAGGCGGCCTGATCTTCGCCAAGGTTTGGGACGAAAAGCACAAGAGCTACGAACTGAAGCCCATCACGGGCGACCACGATCTTTTCGATATCCGAACCAAGGACGGTGGACCCATTGATCCTGCAAAAAAAGACGCCATCTCGCAGGAACTGGCGCAGTTTGGCGTCTCTCACGACTGCCACATGAACTGGAGCTACGATCATCTCAGCAGGACGGCACCGGAAGGGCAGAAGGACTCGGACTACAAGATCTCGCAAGGGATCGACCGGACGATTCTGCGGAGTCACCAGGAAGTGACGGGCACCAGTGCGGATGGAAAGCCTCAAGCGGGCGAACCCTTGATTACCGTTTCGGCCGCGGAACCACTTGGGGCCGCGTGGTTTGCGGGCGAACTCCCTGAAGATTGAACCAAGCAGTTCGGAAACTACCTTCGACCGTGATGTCACCACCTTTCAACAGACGAACGCTCCTCGATGCCATCTTCTCGGCACGACAAAGAGTCGAGGAACTCTCCCGGAGTGGCAGCCAGTTCGAGAATATGGAGATCTCCTCTGCCACCGACTTGAGTGAAGAGTTGAGCGCACTCCTGGAATCGTATCGCAGTTCTCTGGCGGTGATTCCTGTGTCTCGTTGCCCATGGACCGGAGGCCTGTGGCGCCGCCGGATGGATATCTCCGGTCTCGATGGGCTATGGTGGGACTACGAAGCGCCGGTGCGCATCGCGGAGCGCGTCCCGGAAACCTTTGTCGCACTAACCGGGAGTCTCCGGCCAGCCGACGCCGTCGAGGAATTTCCGTTTCTCTGCAAGCCCGGACCCGAGGTTCCGTATGTGATTCCCTACCTGCTGCGGCAGGATGGAATGAAGGCCGTGATGTCCCGGATCCAGATCGGTGCGCATGAGGGAACCGCGATTGCTTATTTTTCCTCGGGTCGAACCTCGGGTTTTCGGGTGCCCAACGAGTGGGGATCATCTCGCAGTGTGTTTATCGCTTCTGATGGAGGATTGGTGACCACTCAGGATCGCTTCGACGAGAGTGAGTTCGACTTCGAACTCCGTCCCTATCTCGATGAGGAGCTGCTGCTCTGGATTGATCCCGATGACGAGGAGCTGGAATTGCGCTCCGGGGTTGTCGATTGCCCATTCTTGGACCGAGCGGGCCGCCGGAGCTGCCTCTTGATCAGCCGCGGAGAGATCTGGACCAGCGCTGAGCCGCCGGAGGTTGGGGATTCCCTCCAGGAGTTTCCCGAACTTGAGCTGCCGGATCTTGGAGAAATATCGGTGACCGAATCCTTCTCCGAGGCAGACAATCCGGGATCCGAAGTCTCGGTGGTAAGTTGTGCTCGATGTGGCGGTGAGATTCGAGCGGATGCCAAATTCTGCGGGCATTGCGGCGCCTCCCTGGAAGAAAAACGAACCGAACCGCATTGCCCGTCCTGCGGCGAGGCGGTGTCGCCGACCGCGAAATTCTGCGGCGTCTGCGGAGCGAGGATTACCCCATCATGAGCCCCCCGGCTTCCACGCATCGATTCTGTCCCGCCTGCGGAGCCCCGCACGCTCCGGAGGCCCGGTTCTGCGGCAGTTGCGGCGAGGCGTTTTCGGCATCCGCTCTGGCCCCGGCGCCGCGGCCTGCTTCTTCCGCGCCGCCTCCGCGATCTCGACGAAGCGCACCGGTTCACCAGGCGGCTTCCGCGTCACCGTCAGCCGATGCCGATGACTGGAAGGTGATGGTGGGCGACCGTCTGCCGGATGCGGCGGCGCTGTTTCCCGAGGTCGGGAGGGCGCGCAAGCCGAAGCCGAAGAAGGCATCTTCCCATGCGAAGGCGGGAGCGGCACCGAAGGCGAAGTCCATCTTCGGAAGCACCCTGGCGATGGCGGTGACCCAGGGGGCGGACTTGGTCACGCGCACGATGGAGAGCGGCGGGGGAACCGGCGATCCGCAGATGCAGTTGCGCCTGGCGATCGCCGCCGCCATCGCGGTGTTCGGCCTGTTCCTGGGACCGATGCCCAAGCTGCGCATGATTCTCGTGCGGCTCGGCACGGTCGTACTGGCCCTCCTGCAAGGGGGTTCCCTCGTGTCCGTTCTGAGCGGACTGGCGACCGATCCTCAGCTGATCTCCACAGTGGCGCCGAACCTCGGTGCCCAAGCGGCGTCGATGCTGGCGATCTTCCGCCTCTTCAAGGTGGCGGGACGAAAATGAGCGGCCCGCCCTCGATCACAGGTGCTCCGCAATGCGGCGGCAGACTTCCTCCACGTTCTCGCGGCTGTTGAAGGCCGAGATGCGGAAGTAGCCTTCGCCGGCGGCGCCGAAGCCTGCCCCGGGCGTGATGACCACGTTGGCCTGCTCCAGCATCTTGTCGAACATGCCCCAACTGGTCACGCCCTCCGGGCAGGCGACCCAGACGTAGGGAGCGTTGACGCCGCCGTAGACGGCCAGCCCGGCCTTTTCGCAGGCTTCGCGCAGGAGGGCGGCGTTGCCCATGTAGTGATCGACGAGCTCTTTGGTCTGGGCCTTGCCCTCGTCGGAAAAGATCGCTTCCGCACCGCGCTGGATGGGGTAGCTGGCGCCGTTGAACTTGGTGCTGTGACGGCGCGACCAGAGCGGATGCACGGCCTGTCTGGAACCGTCGGCGAGGGTGCCTTCCAGGGCTTTCGGAATCACGGTGTAGGCGCAGCGGACTCCGGTGAAGCCGGCGATCTTGGAGAAGCTGCGGAACTCGATCGCGCATTCCCTCGCGCCCTCGATCTCGAAGATCGAACGCGGCACGCCGTCCTGCTGGATGAAGGCCTCGTAGGCGGCGTCGTAGAGGATGATGGAACCGTTTTCCCGGGCGTAGGCGACCCAGGCTTCGAGCTGTTCCCTGGTCGCGGCGGTCCCGGTGGGATTGTTGGGGTAGCAGAGATAGACGAGATCCACCTTCTCCTCGGGAATCGCCGGAACGAAGTCGTTTCCCGCGTTGCACGGGAGGTAGACGAGCCCCTCGTAGGCGCCGCTCTCGTCGGCTTCGCCGGTGTTGCCGGCCATCACGTTGGTGTCCACGTAGACGGGATAGACCGGATCGGTGATGGCGATGGTGTTCCCGGGACCGAAGATGTCGAGGATGTTGCCGGTGTCGCACTTGGAGCCGTCGGAGATGAAGACCTCGTCGGCCTCGATGCCGAGCCCGGCGAACTGGTTGTCCACGATGGCCTGGCGGAGAAACTCGTAGCCCTGCTCGGGACCATAGCCGCGGAAGGTCTCGCGGTTGCCCAACTCGTCGATGGCCTCGTGCATGGCCTTGCGGCTTGCCTCGGGAAGCGGTTCGGTAACGTCGCCGATGCCGCAGCGGATGATGTTCTTCGCCGCGTCCGGATGGGCGTCGGAGAAGGCTTTCACCCGACGGGCGATCTCGGGAAAGAGGTAACCGGCTTTGAGCTTGAGGAAATTGTCGTTGAGGCGGGCCATGGCGTTTCTTGGGATTTGCGATCTGTGAGGGGCGAGGCGCGATCGAGAGGATCGGGCGCGCGAACGCGGAGAGGGAAAGGGACTGAACCGAATTTTTCCCCCGGCGCAAGTGGCTGGTCTTTTTCGTTCGGTTTTGCTTTGTTGAAGGGCGTGAAACAGATCGCGTTCGTTTTCGTCCTCCTCTGCCTGGCTGCCTCGCCGGCCCGGTCGAAGGATCGTGTCACCACGTTCCACGACGGGAGCCTCCAGGTGGAGCTTCCGGATGGCTGGAGGGAATCGAAGCAGAACCAGGCGGGCAGCGATTCCGTGGGCGGCTGGGAATCGTCCGACCGGAAGACCTCGTTCTACGTCCTCGAAATGCGGGTGGTCAACCAGGCGGCGGACGCCAGGGCGGCGCTCGATCAGACCATCGAGAATTTCGACCGCGACGAAAACTGGCTGGTGCAGTCCATCGGGGACAAGCGCGACATCACGATCAATGGTCTGCCGGCCGTCTACGTCGCGGTGGAACTGGAATTGCGCGCCGGAGAGCGGAAGGTGCCCTTCAAGTTTCATTTCGCGATGGTGGGCGCCGCCCGCTCCTTCTACCTGCTCCAGGGCAGCCTGATGAAACCGGTGTGGCAGGTGCGGGAGGATGAACTGATCCGGATGTTCAAGTCGTTCCGGGTGCTTAAAGAGGACTGAATCGGATACGGTTTCAGTTTTCGGCGGAAAAACCGGCTGTTTACCACTACCTTGGCGGCATGGCCGAATCATTCGTCTCAACGAGTCGCCAGGGCTGGGGAGAACGCCTCGGAGGTGCCTTCGGAGGCATCATCGCGGGGATCATCATGACCCTGGTCTCCTTCGTGTTGTTGTTCGTGAACGAGGGCCGCGCGGTGAAGCGTTACCAAACCCTGGAGGAAGGGGCCGGGAACGTGCTCTCGGTCGATTCCGGAAAAGTGGACCCGGCCTTCGAAGGGAAGCTGGTGCACATGACGGGCCGCGCGGAGGTGCAGGGTAAGGTCGAGGATCCCGAGTTCGGCGTCTCCGTCGAGGCCATCAAGCTGGAGCGTGCGGTGGAGATGTACCAGTGGATCGAGAAGAAAAAGACGGAGACGAAGAACAAGGTGGGCGGTGGTACCGAGAAGGTCACCACCACTTCCTACGACAAGCAGTGGGCTTCCTCGCTGAAGAAGTCGAGCGGGTTCGAGCATCCCGAGGGGCACCAGAACCCGGACTCGATGCCCTACTCGCCGAAGGACTTCGTGGCCGAAAAGGTCTCCCTGGGTGTGTTCCAGCTCCCGCGTTTCTTCATCGAGCAGATCAAGGGTGGGGCGGAGGTGCCCATCTCCTCGCTTGAGCAGTTGCCGGAGGAAATGCGACCCCGGGCCAAGCTGCACGACGGCGGTCTCTATTTCGGAGCCGATCCCGCCGCGCCGCAGGTGGGCGACACCCGGGTGAATTTCTCGGCGGTGTTGCCGTCGGAGATCAGCGTCATCGCGAAGCAGACCGGCGACACGCTGGAGAAATACCACGCCGCCGCCGGCGGCAGCCTGGAGATTCTCGCCATGGGAACGGAATCGGCCGAGGCCATGTTCGAGGCGGAGAAAGTCGCCAACAAGACCCTGACCTGGATCCTCCGAGGAGCGGGCTTCCTCCTCATGGCGATCGGGCTGGGGCTCATCGCTCGCCCGCTCAAGGTGATGGCCGACGTGCTTCCCATCGCGGGCCGGGTCGTGGGCGCCGGGGTGGGGTTCTTCGCCTTCGCCCTCGCGGCGATCGGGTCGTCGATCACCATCGCGGCGGCCTGGATCTTCTACCGGCCGCCCATCGGGATCGCCGTGCTGGTCATCACCGGGCTGTTCGTGTTCTGGCTGGTGAAGCGGTTGCGGAAGGCCAAGCCCGGGGAAGATGTCGCCGCGCCGGTTCCGGCCGATTCTCCACCGCCGATGTGAGCGACCGACCGGTTGCGCAAGGTGGGGGAGGTTTTCTACCTTCCTGTTCCGATCGGCCTGCCTCGGCGTCCAGACCGGGTGAAACCGCGGGTTGGGAAACCCGCGCCACATTGGCTGGTCAGGCTTCCTTCTTCCGGAACACGGCCACGTGTCGATCGACCGACTTGCCCGGCGCGTCCTTGAGGGCGCGGCTTTCCTTGTTGCGCTCGGTGACGATCAGTTCGCCGCCGAGATTCTCGATCGCGTCGAGGGCGAGCCGGTGTTCCTCGTCGAAATAACTGGTGATGACCAGCCGTCCGTCCGGATCGAGCTTGTTCAGGGCCTGGTCGAAGATCTCCTCCCAGGTGCGGTCGCCGTTCCAGTAGTTCTGGTGCCGCAGGAAGACCATGTCGAAAGCTTCGCCGTCGCCGAGCTGCTTGTGCTGGTCGAGTTTCGACGCGTCGCCGGTGAGAAATTCCGCTTCGCGTTTGCCGCCGGTCTTCGCGTCCTCGCGTTTTCCTCCGAAGCGCCGGTTGGCGTCGGCGATTTCCCGCGCCCGGACGTCGATCCCGGTCAGCTGAATGTCGAGCGGCTTGCCGTCGTCAGGAGCCCGCTCCGCCTTCATCTCGTTGAAGGCATCGCCGAGGGCGTCGGCTTCGCGGCAGTCGCCGCAGGCGATGTCGAGAATGCGCAGGGCGTCCGCGCCTCCGGCTTCCCAGACCCGCTTGATGGCGGCCTCGTCGTTGCCGAGCACCCGGCGGAGCATCTTTTTCAAACGCGCGAGATCGGCCTCCGGCTTGGAGAGCGGAGGCGGGCCGGACGAGTGCGGGGGAGCCTTTCGGGAACGGCGGGACACGACCTCAAGACAATGCCGGACGATCAGACAGGGTCAAGTCGCGGACCTGACAGGGTTCACCGTCGAGGAACGAATCAGAAATCTCGAAACCCTCGTTCCTCGCCGAGCGCGAGGCATTCCTCGTAGGGAAGGATGCCGCCGGAGGGCGTCGGGTGACGAAGGCAACTGGCGGCGACGCAGGCTCCGATGCGGAGCGATTCGTCGAGCGCCTTCGATTCGTGAAAGCCGTAGAGAAATCCGGCGGCGAAGGCGTCGCCCGCGCCGAGCGCCCCCTTGATCTCCTCGTCGCGCACGATTGTCGAGCCCGAGGTCACGAACTCGCCGTTCCGGCAGTCCAGCGCCACCGCGCCGGCCGGTGCATGGATCACCACCAGCTGGCGGACGCCCATTTCGCGGATCGTCTCGGCGGCGGATCGCGCCTTGTCCCGGGTGAAATCGGTGAGGTCGATCCCGGAGAGTCGGCCGGCCTCGAATTCGTTGGTCAGCAGGACATCCGTCTCCGGCAGGGCGGGGGAAATCACTCCGCGGAACCGATCGCTCTCCTCGCTGACCAGGTCCACCACCGTGGTCAGGCCGGCGCCTGAGGCGCGTTCGAGCAGGTGGGCGGCGCCGGTTCGGCCATCGGCGCGGACATCATCCAGCGCGTCCAGCAGCAGGAGGTAGCCGAGGTAGAAAAGTCGGGCGTCCGAACGGGAGAAATCGATCGCCTGCTCGTCGAGGAGGGCGTTGGCTCCCCGTTGGTGGAAAAAGGTTCGACGTCCCGTCGCCGCCACGATCATGACGTCGGTGTAGCTGGTCGCGGACGTGGCGCTGACTCCCAACTGGCTGGTGTCGATGCCATGCTCGGCACAGTCTTCCCGGATCCACTGTCCGTCCGGGTCGTCACCCACCAGGCCGGCGACGGCGACCGGGACCGGCCGGGACTCGCGATCGGGAAACAGCTTGGCGAGGGCCTTGGTCACGTTGTAGGGGCCGCCGCCGTTGCTGCTTTCCTGCGACAGGATGGAGACGAGGGCATCCTGGGATGGCCAGGCATCGATCATCTTGACGTGATCGACGATCAGGTTGCCGGCGGCCAGGAGACCTTTTCTTTGAGTGAACATCGGGGGAAGAAGAGAAGTTTCGCAGAACGCAGAGGCGCTGAGAGGCGGAGATTCGCAGAGTTTTTTCGATTTACTCTGGCAGTTGGTTCACCACTCGGTGAATGCCTTGTTTGAGAACGGGGACGTTGAAATTGATGAGGAGGCCAAGTCGTGGATTCTTGAGATGGAGATAGGTGAGCAACTGAGCCCGGTCGCGATTTCCTTGGCCTTCCCTTCCACGATGATCGCTTCTTCGACAATGAGGTCGAGCCTCAAGTCGGTAGCGAGGCGCATTCCTTTGTAGAGAATGAGGACTTTGGCGTGTCGTTGAAATCGGATTTCCCTCTGGCTCAATTCAAAGCAGAGGGCTTCTTCATAGACGCTCTCCAACAAACCTGGTCCGAGTGCCCGATGAACCTCGATGGAAGCCCCGATGATTTGGCCAGAGAGTTCGTTGTAGTCCACTTGAAAAAGGCAAAGAAACCTCTGCGAGCCTCTGCGTCTCTGCGTTCAAGGTGAAGCGCGCCTCACCCAACCTCGATCGCCTTGCCCAGCTTCTGTGATTCCAGCGCGGCGGCGAAGACCTCGTGGCTGGCGAGGGCTTCCTCGGGAGTGGCGCAGCCGAAGCGGCCGTCGAGGGCGCCGGCGCGCTCGCAGAGGAAAGCGGCCCACATTTGCTGGAGGACATCGGGAAATCCGACCTCGAAGATGCCGCCGGTGATGGTCTTGTAGGGAACACCGAAGCCGAGGTCCTCGCGGGTCCAGGTCTGGGTGTTGCCGTCGCGCTGGAAGGTCCAGAGTGATTTCGGTTCCGCGGTGGAGAAGCGGACGCCGCCATCGGTACCGAGCACCTCGACGAACCAGGTGTTCGTCGCGCCGGGGGATAGGCGCTTGGTTTCCCAGCGCATGGGGATGTCGGACTGCCCCCCGCGATCGATCTCGGTGTGGAGCAGGGCGTTGTCCCAGGTGTCGCAGGCAGCCATGCCGCCCTTGCCGTCGGGGCGCTCGCTCCAGACCTGGCTGAGCTGGGCGTAGACGCGCTTCGGTTTCCAGCCGAGGCGGAGGGGAATGTGGGCGACGTGCATTCCGAGATCACCCATGACACCGATCTCGCCGCAGAATTTCACCTGGCGTTTCCAGTTGATGGGCTTGTCGGGATTGAGGTCGCTGGCGTGGTGGAACGCGCTGACGATCTCTATGACCTTGCCAAGCTTGCCCGACTTGGCGTAGTCGATGACCCGCTGGGCACCGGGGAGAAAGGGGAACTCCGAACTGCAGCGCACGAAGCGCCCGGTGGCATTGATCTTGTCGATGATGCGGCGGGCGGCACCGAGATCGATGCCGAAAGGTTTCTCAGCCAGCAGGTCCTTTCCGGCATCGAGGATGTCGCAGTAGACCTGCTCGTGGAGGTGGTGGGGAATGGCGCAGTAGATGACATCCACGTCCGGATCGGCCAGGAGCTGGTGGTAGTCGGTGGAGAGGTGCTTCACCGTGGGCACCTGGCGGAACCAGTCGAGGGCGGGCTCGGACAGGTCGGCCACGGCGACGAGTTCGGCGTTCACCGGCATGTCCTGGAGCGCGAACCAGCGGCCGAAAGCCGAGGCGGCTTCCTTGCCCATGAGGCCGCCGCCGATGACGCCTACGCGGACGGTATCTTTTTCGAATTGAGACATTGCAATAGAAGTCGGGTTGGGGAGAATGATCGCCACCTTGGCAACAAATTCGGGGTCCGTCCAGAGCTTGATCGAGCCGGGATCGGGCGAGGACTTGCGAAGCTGAGAATTTTCTTACCAATGCGTAAAATTTAACTTTCCTTAACGAAGAGAGTCGTTTACTAAAGGTGGTTCCAGCCTTCCGGGGGCGCGCGCAGGGATGAATCAATCGATCGAACAGATCCGATCCATCAATCACCATTTCCGTCATGCCATCGAGCAGGTCGGCGATGGGATTCTGATTATCGAGCCTACGAGCCGGCATCCGCTCGGCCCGCAGATCGTGTTCGCGAACCGCGCGGCTGCCGAGATCACCGGCTACCAGCGCGACGCCTTGGTGGAGCAACCCATCGGGCTGATCTATGAACCGGAGAGTCTCAACCATCTCGTCAGCCGTCTTCCGCGCGTCGCGGAGGCGGGCAAGGTTTTCGAGATGGAGAAGGAGATCGTCACCCGCGGCGGGGACCGTGTCGGCTGTCACTGGACGGTTTCCGCGGTGCGGGACGGGGAGGGGCGGCCGGTCAATTACACCTTCACTCTTCGCCGGATCGAGGATGGCGCACCGGTCATGATGCCCGTTGAGAACAACCGGGTCGAGTCCACCTCCCCGGAGCCGGCGCGCGATCCGAGTATCGAGGAGAGCCTGGAAAAGAGCCGCGTGGAGTCGTTGGCCTTGCTCGCCGGGGGCATCGCCCACGATTTCAACAACGTGCTCCAGACGATTCTCTCCAACCTTTCCCTGGCGAAACTGGAGACCTCCGTGGGCACGCCGGCGCGGAACTATGTCGAGGATGCCATGGAGGCGACCGAGGACGCCCAGTCGCTCGCCCAGCAGATTCTCGATTTCACCAAGGGGCGCGAGCCGCTGATCCAGGTCGTCAATCTCGGCGACGTGGTGCGTGGCGTCGCCAAGCTCTCCACCATGGGTTCCCAGGTTCGCTGCGATATCACCAGTCCGGAAGGGCTCTGGGGGGTGGAAGTCGACCTGCGCCAGATTCGGCAGGTGATTCACAACTTGATGGTCAACGCCTGCCAGGCGATGCCGAATGGCGGGGTCGTATCCGCCTTCGTGGAGAATTTCGTGGTTTCGGAAGGTTCGAGGCTGCGCCTGCCGCCCGGACCCTACGTGGTCGTGCGGATTCGCGATCGTGGGTGTGGCATTTCCGCCGACCAGCAGACGAAGATCTTCGAGCCCTACTTCACCACCAAGAAAAACGGCACCGGAATCGGTCTGGCGACCTGCAAGGCCATCGTCCAGCGGCATCGCGGTGACATCACCTTGGCGTCGAAGGTCAACGTCGGAACCGAGTTCCGGGTTTTCCTGCCGGCCTGCCAGATTTTCGAGGAAGCGGAAGCGGAGCCCGAGGCGACCACCCTGCAGTCGAGCGAAGGAGCCATTCATCGCGCGACCAGCTTGGATGTTGCCTCGGCTGCGAATGCCGCCACCTCCGGTCTGGGGCGAGTCCTGGTGGTCGATGATCAGGACAATGTGCGCGAGGCTGCCGGGCGTCTGCTGGAGCGACTGGGATACGAGACGGTTTCCGCGGCCAGTGGCCAGGAGGCGGTCGGCCTCTACCGCCAACACGCCCGTTCCGGCGAGCCCATCAATGCCGTCCTGCTCGACATGACGCTGCCGGGTGGCCTGAGTGGCGACGAAGTGATGAGCGAGATCCGCAAGATGGACACCAATGCCCGGGTCATCGCCACCAGCGGTTATTTCGACGACGATGCCGAGGACACCTTCCGCCGCGAGGGATATGTCGGCATTCTGCCCAAGCCCTACGCCGTCGAGCGGCTCTCGCAGAAGCTCGCCCAGGCGATGGACGTCTGATCGGGTCCACCCCGAGGTTTTCGTCAGACGAGGTCGCGGATCACCCCGGGCCCGGTCATGGCCGAGAGCAGGTCGTTGGAGAGGCCGTCCATCACGCGGACCTGGTTCAGGTCGAGCAGCGTGTGCAGGATGGTGGTGGTGAGGTTGCCCATCGTGATGGGCGTGCTCGCCGGTTCGCCGCCCTGGCGGTCGCTCTGACCGATGATCTGGCCGGTTTTCAATCCGCCTCCGTAGATCATGAGTGGAGCGAGACGGCCCCAGTGGTCGCGGCCGCCCCGGTCGTTGATCTTGGGATTGCGCCCCATCTCCCCGCAGCAGACGAGGATGACTTTTTCGCCGAGGCCGCGTTCCTCGCAGTCCTCGATGAAGGTGGCGACGGCGTGATCGAACGGCTTGCCGACGTATTCCATGCCCTCGGTCATGGTGGCGTTGTTCTGATCGGCATGCATGTCCCAGACGAAATTCGTCGTTACGGTGACGAATCCCGCGCCCCGTTCGCAGAGGCGGCGGGCCAGGAGCATGAGCTTGCCGAGCGTCTGGCCGTGATCCCGATAGCGCTCGTGATTCTTCCAGACCTTGCGAATGGAGTTCGGATTCACCAGCGGTCCCGTGTCGTAGCGGGCGACGGTGCGCGGATCCTCCTTGGAAAGATCGAAGGCATCGGCAATGCCGCCGAAGATGGTGTCGAAGGCCTGTTGCTGGAAACCGGTCAGCCCCTCGGCGGCGCCGTGATCGAAGGCGCGCTTCACCTGGTCGAGCTCGCCGAGCAGCGCCCGTCGATCCTCCAGGCGTCGCCGCGACATCTGCAACGTCATGTCGGCCTGCATGGTTCCTCCCGCGCCGGGCGCGAAGGGGGCGTAGGCGGCCCCGAGCGGGCCGGACGAGGCGAAGTCGCCGAACTTGGTGAAGGCCTCCAGCGCCGAGTCATCGACCGCCCGAGGGTAGAGCGTGACGTTGCGCGGCATCCCGGTGGACGGGATGGTGGGGCCGGCGACCCGCGAGTAGAGCGAGCCGATATTGGCGCCGAGCGAATTCTTGCCCACGATGGGCTTGATGTCGTGGTTGCCGTCGCCGGTGGTGAACGAGCGGACGATCGCCATCTTGTGGGCGAGGCGTGCGAGCTTCGGGAAGGTGGAACCGAAGGTGACCCCGGGAAGGGAAGTGGGAATTTCTCCCGTGGCCGAGCGGATCCCGGACGGCTGATCCATCTTCGGATCGAAAGTCTCCGCCTGTCCCGGACCGCCGTGCATGAAGAGAAACACGACGGCCTTGTCCTTCACCAGCGCCGGGGAGGCGGCCTTGGCGGCGAGGAATTGCGGCAGGCTGAACAGGCTCCCCCCGAAGCCGAGGGAACCCACGCGAAGCAACGAGCGGCGGGAGAAGCTCATTGCAAACAGGATAGCGTCAATCCGAGCCGAAACAGAAGCGGGATCGGAGCCGTCTTTGCGTGATCGAAGAGCGAGTTCACGCCGGGAAAGAGGAAGTGAGCCGCGAACGTCTGGACGCTTTTGAAAGCGAAATTCTTCGACACGTGCCTTCAGCACGCGATCGACGCGACTCATTCCGGATGGCGAAAGCGCATCGTGAAACTCGGATCACGGATCACGGATCACGGATCACGGATCACGGATCACGGATCACGGATCACGGATCACGGATCACGGATCACGGATCACGGATCACGGATCACGGATCGCCTATCGCGCTCTCACACCGTGCAGATCTTCACGCCCTGTTTCAGCGATGCGAGCTTGTCTTCGCGCTTGGGGATGAACTCCTGGCCGACCCAGCCGTCGTAGCCGGTCTCGACGATGGCTTTCATGATGGCGGGGTAGAAGAGCTCCTGGGTCTCGTCGATCTCGGCGCGACCGGGGACGCCGCCGGTGTGGAAGTGACTGAAATACTGCTGCCGGTCGCGGATGGTGGCGATGACGTCGCCTTCCATGATCTGCATGTGGTAGATGTCGTAGAGCAGCTTGAAACGTTCGGAACCGACGCGCTCGCAGAGTTCGGCGCCCCAAGCGGAGTAGTCGCACTGGTAGTCCTTGTGATTGACCTTGGAGTTGAGCAGTTCCATCGACAGGGTCACGCCGAGCTTTTCGCAGAGTGGCATCAGACGCTTCAGGCCCTTGGCGCAGTTCTCGAGTCCGGCCTCGTCGTCGAGCCCGTCGCGATTGCCGGAAAAGCAGATCACGTTCGTGAATCCGTTCTCCTTGCTGACCTTGATCAGCGGTTCGTAGATCTCCACCAGGAGATCGTGATGCTCGACCCGGTTGAAGGCGTGGGGAATGCTCCCGACTTTCTTCTTCTTGCCATCGACCTCCAGTTCCCCGGTCGGGAAACTCACCATGGCGCAGTGCATTCCGTGCTTCTTCAGGGTGGGAAAGTCCTCGGGATTCAGAAGTTCGACCGATTCGAGCCCGAATTCCTTCCCGGCGGTGCAGAGGTCATCGAGCGAAATATCCTTGTAGCACCACTTGCAGGCGGAATGCTTGATCTTGCCGGCGACTCCGGCCTTGGCGGCCGCTTCTTCGGCGGCGCTGAAACGGGCGTGCATCGAGGCGGCCACGGTCGCAACCGTGGCGGCGGAACCGGAGACGAAATGACGGCGGGACAAGGAGGGTTTGGTCATGGGGCAAACCCTATCAGGTCGGCCCGGGCCCTGCAGCCGAAAAGATGTCCGCTGCGGAAGAAGGGAATTGTCACTCGATGGCCGTGATCCGAATGGCCGCGATTCGCTCGATGGCCCTGGGGTCCTTGATGGCGTCGACCCGGAAGGTGAATTCGCCCGCCTGGAGGGAAAAGGCTCCCACGGGAACGACGTCGCGCGTTTCTCCGGCGGCGATGTCGATGACAGCCTCGGTTTCGGGAAGGAAAAAGTGAAAGCGGCTCGTCTGTTCGGGAGCGTCGCCGGACAGCACGATCTCCACCTGGAATTCGCCGACCTCGTCGATCATCTTCATCGGCCAGGAAAGCCGACCGGCGATGGGCTTGGGTTTCCAAGGTGAAGAATCAGGTCGCAGGGTGACGACAGGCCACTCGGGATGCCCGATCTCGGTGGGAATGGGGCCGAGGCCGTCGTCGGTGGTGTGGTCCATCCAGCGCGAGAAGTCGGCCCGCATGTCGCTGATGAGGTAGGGGTAGTCGTCGGACGCGTCGAAGCGCTCGTAGGGATCGGCGTCGAGGTCGTAGAGTTCCCAACCGGAGTGCGTGTCCGAAAGCTCCCCGCGCCGCCAGTTCGGGTCGCGCAGGGCCAGCCAGCGGTCGGTGCGGACGGCGACCGAGGCATTTCGCGTGTCGTAGCCGGGCGGGGTCCACGAGGTGAAGAGGATCCGATT
>JAUIGT010000101.1 GCA_030432615.1 Verrucomicrobiia bacterium | reverse complement strand
CCGCTGCCTTCGTTGCTCGTCGGTCACGATGCCCGCATCGCTTCCTCCTCGCGCCTCGTCCCGAGAAAAACTGACTCCGAAAATCGTCAGATTATTTTTAATATCTCGTATCAGGAGGGCGGAACGCTCCTTTCACCGCGGATTCTTCGGCCGGCGATAGCCCGCTTCCAAACGTATTCCCTTTTTCCAACCTCTCTCGAGCCTTGAAGACCCTCCTTTTCTCCCGTCGAGCGGCCGCCCGTTTCCTCGTTTTCGTCCCCGCGCTTTTCCTCATCGGCTGTGCCTGTGGCCCGCAGGAGTTGCCCCCGCCGGCGGCGGACATGGGCGCGGATACCTTCGTGGACGAGGTCCGGAAGATTTCGGCGGAGGAGGGCCTGCCCGCGGCCCGTGAATACCTCGTCGATGCCCTCGTGGAGCGGGACGATTCCGACGGGCGCATGGAGTCGCGGTTGATGAAGGCCAGCGCCAGCCCCGATTACGTGTTTCCCGATTCGCTGGTGGCGATGCCGAAATCGGAGCGGGCCAAGGTGGGCATCGCCTTCATTCCCGGGATGAAAGCCAAGGGCGGATTGAAACCCTCCAAGCCGGTCCAGGCCCTCGAGGCGGCGGCCCGGGAATCCCGCGATCTCGGTTTTCAGGCCACGCTGATCCCGGCGGTGTCCCGGGGACGGGTCGACAAGAACGCGGCCGCGATGTCGAAGGCGCTGGCGGAAGTTTTCCGCGATTCCGAGCAGGTCATCCTGCTGGCGAAATCGAAAGGCGCCCACGACCTCATCTACTACCTGCGCCACCAGGGCGCGGAACTGCCGTTGGAGGAGCGGAAGAAACTGAAGGCGGTCTGCGTCCTCGCGGGCACGGTGCAGGGCAGTTTCGTGGCCGACTGGTTCGCGCATTCCTGCGCGCCGTGGGCGGCGGGATCGCGGGCCATGCTGGTGATCTCCGGGCGGGGCAAGCAGATCGACATGCTGGAAACGGTGGCAACCTCGCCGTGGAAAGGCGCGGCGGAAGGATTCCCCCGGAACACCTTCCCGAACATTTCCTTCATCAACCTCGTGGTCCTGCCGGACGGTGACGACGGGCGCTCGACGGGCACGGTGTGGTCGCCGTTCATGCGGACCCAGATCGAGAAGACGGCCGGTTGGGAAAGCCCCAACGACACGCTCGTGGAGACCGCCGCCGAGACCCTGCCGGAATGGGTCGATGCCCCGCAATGGATCGTCCGCACCTCGGGTTCGCACGCTTTCCCGAAGGGCGAATACCTCGACGGCTCCAAGGTCACCCCGTTCACCGAGCCGCTCGAGGACGGCACGCTCAATCCCGAGTGCGGCGCCGAAATCATGAACGCCTTCCTGCGTTCGCTGCCGAGTTCGCTCCTTCGCTGAAAGAACCGGCCGGCGTTTCCGGTATCGGGAAACCATGATCCGGTTTCCCTCTTTCCTTGGCGGTGGTCGCCGATGGCGATCGCGTGTCTGGTTCGGTTCGACCGGGCTTGTCCTCGCCACGGGCGCGTCGCTGGGGTGGATCGGGTCCGAGCAATTGCTGAAGCCGACGCGGCGCCCGCTGGAACCGCGGCACGAGGCCGTTCTCGAGAACCCCGCGGAATTCGGGCTTCGCCTCGGGGAATCCTACGTGGTCACCACCGGGGACGGCATCGGCCTGCACTGTTTCCTGATCTCCCCGGCGGAATCGCCCGGGGCGGCGGTGAAGACGCGCCGGATGCGGGAACGACTCGGAGTAGCGCCCCGGATTTCCGCCACGGTGGTGATGCTGCACGGGCGAAGCGGCATCCGGGAGGACGCCTTCCCGGTGGCGGAACGTTTCGTCGCCGCGGGATTCCAGTGCCTGGTCTACGATGCGCGAGCCCACGGCGTCAGCGGTGGCGAATTTTCCACCTACGGAGCGCGGGAAGTCGATGACCTGCGGGTGGTGCTCGATGATGCCGAGACGCGTTTCGGTCGAGAAAGGCTCGGGCCGATGGTGGGATTCGGCATTTCCCTCGGCGCGGCGGTGCTGTTGCAGACCTTGCCGGAGGAACCGCGCCTGGAATCGGCGGTGGTGGTGGCGCCCTTCGCCGATCTCCCGTCGGTGCTGCACCGGGCGGTGGGCAACGTCGTCGATCCGCGCATGCCGACGGTGCTCACCCGCATGGTGACGACCCTGGGCGGATGGCGGGGCGGGTTTTCACCGACGGCGATTCGTCCGGCGGAATCCGCTCGCGGAATTGGCGTGCCCGTGCTGGTGGTGCACGGCGAACTCGACCGGGTCATTGCGCCGGAGGACGGCCGACGGGTTTTCGCGGGTCTATCGTCGCCGGCATCCCGTTTTCGTCTCGTCAAAGGCGGGCGACACCACGACGTGCTCGCGGTCGGCGGCGACGATCTCTACGAGGAAATGATCGAGTTCTGGCTGGCGACCTTGCCGGGATCGTGAAACCGGCTCCGCAACCGGTGACATTGCCGCGAGGCGGGAAACGGCGCGCTTTTTTGTTTGCCGCCGGTGAAGGCGGAAAGTTAAGTGGAGTTCCCGTTCCCCTCGCGACTCATGAAATCGGTTTCCCTCTCCCTGCTGGCCGCAGGTCTCTGTTCCCTCGCTCTCACTTCCTGCGTTACCACCGACCGCGGCGTCGCCGGCGTGCCCGGCCAGGCGGATCCGAACCATCCCGCGGTGCGTCAACGGGCGGCGGAGATCGCGGCGGAGCCGCCGGGCGACTACTGGGTCGGCCGGCGCTGGTGGACGGAGGGCACCCGTTTCTGGGGCTACCTGCGCCGTCCCGGGCAACCGTGGTCGCAGGCGAAGCTGGTGGTGGTCAACGAAACGGTCAAGCATACCCCCGACCGCCTGCCCGAAGCGCCCGAGGCCGGGCCCGCTCACGGCTTCGATCACAACTACGAGTATCGGTTCTGGGGCCAGTTCACCGGCCAGGAGGTCTACGATCCGAACTCCAACCTGATGCTGCCGGAGTTTCTCCTGCAGGACTACCAGTTGATCAACGCCACGCCGGGCTTCCTCTTCCAGCCCGGCGAGCGCTACAACCCGAAACGCCTGCCGCCGAAGTTCCCGCCCATCCCGCGGTGAGCCGAGGACACCGTTCCGCGAGTCGGTTCCCGCTCCCATGTCTTCCGCGTCGCCGCCCCCGTCCTGCCGCGTTCTCGTCGTCGAGGACGAGCCGTCGATCGCGGAAAACATCGAGTATTCCTTGAGGACGGAGGGGTTCGAGGTCGCGGTCGCCGGAACCGGTGAGGAGGCGCTGGAGCGCTTCGCGGAAATCGCCCCGGCTTTCCTCATCCTCGACGTGGGACTGCCGGGCATGAGCGGTTTCGACGTCTGCCGCGAGATTCGCCACCGGTCGGCGGTCCCGATCCTGTTTCTGACCGCCCGCGAGGGCGAGATCGATCGTGTGGTCGGCCTGGAACTCGGCGCCGACGATTACGTGGTGAAGCCTTTCAGCCCGCGCGAGTTGACCGCGCGCGTCCGTGCCATCCTGCGCCGCAGCGCCGGAACCGCGACCAGCTCGACGTCGGCACCGGCGGATGCCGGAAGCGCGGGTCTCCGGGTCGGGAAACTGGCGGTGGACCCCGAGCGCCGGCGGGCGAGCTGGGACGGGGTGACCTTGAATCTCTCCCGCTACGAGTTCGGACTCGCCGAGGTCTTCGCCGCGCATCCGGGCCGGGTCTACACGCGGGATCAACTGATGGACCTGGTGTGGGACGAGCCGGAGGCCTCGCTCGACCGCACCGTCGATGCCCACATCAAGTCGCTCCGGGCCAAGCTCCGCGAAGCCGGGGCGCCGGACGACCTCATCGTCACTCATCGCGGCGTCGGCTACAGTTGGAAGGAAACGGGCTGAAGAAGACGCCTCTTTTCCATGCGCATCACCCTGCTCATCATCGCCGGTTTCCTCCTCATCGCGGGCGGCGGATTCTTCCTGCTGATGCGGACGATCCGCGACGATGTCGAGCGCCAGTATTCCCAGGCGGCCGAGGAACCGCTGGTCGACCTCTCCCACCTGCTGGCGGCGATGGTGGAGCAGGACCTGCGCGACGGCCAGGTCGATGCCTCGCGCTTCCGGGAGGCGTTCGAATCCGCCTACCGCCGCGAATTCCACGCCCGCATCTACCAGATGGAGAAGACGAAGATCGACACTCACGTCTACGTCACCGATCGCGAGGGAATCGTGCGGTTCGACTCCGACGGCGGCCGGCGGGAAGGCGAGGATTTCTCCGAGATGAACGACGTCTACCTGACCTTGCGCGGTCGGTACGGCGTGCGGGCGAGCCGCAGCGATCCCGAGGATTCCAGCACCACCGTCTTCCACGTGGCCGCGCCGATCCGCTGGCGGGAGGAAATCGTGGGCGTGCTCACCGTGGCGCGCCCGGAATCGGTGATGGCGCCGTTCATCAACGAGACGAAACGCCGCATTCTCACCAGCAGCGTGATCGCCGGGGCGGTCGTCGTCGTTCTCGGCGCCGGGTGGACCTACTGGTTGCTGAGTCCGATCGGTCTCCTGACCGAGCGGGCCCGCCGGGTAAAGGGCGGCGAGCGCACGACCGTGCCGGAAACCGGTCGAGCGGAACTGCGCACCCTGAGTCGCGAACTGGAGGGCATGCGGCGCGAACTGGAGGGACGTCACTACGTGGAAAATTACGTCCAGGCCCTGACGCACGAGTTGAAGAGTCCGTTGGCCGCCATCCGCGGGGCCGCGGAACTGCTCGACGAGTCGATGCCGGAGGCGCAGCGGGCGCGTTTCCTGGAGAACATCCGCGCCGAGACCGATCGCAGCGAGGAACTGGTGCGGCGACTCCTCCAACTGGTGTCCATCGAGCGCCAATCCGAACTGGAGCGCCGCGATCCCATCGACCTCGGGGCGATCACGACGGAGGAATGCGGCAAGCTCGCCGGACTGGCGGAGGCGAAACGGGTAGCCATCGAGCTGGATGGCAGCGATCCGGGAGCGCCTGCCGTCGTTCGCGGCGACCCGCTCATGCTGGCCATCGCGGTGCGCAACCTGCTCACCAACGCGATCGATTTCTCGCCCGAAGGCGGAACCGTGCGCGTGCGGATCGAGAGGGGAGAGGAGGGGGCGGCGTGTCTCCTGATCGAGGACGAAGGTCCCGGCGTTCCCGACTACGCCGCGGATCGGATCTTCGAGCGTTTCTACTCCCTGAAGCACTCGGTCACCGGTCGGAAGGGTTCCGGGCTCGGGCTCTGTTTCGCCCGGGAAACCGCCCGCCTGCACGGAGGCGAGATCACTCTCGGGAATCGAGAGGCCGACGCTGGAAAGACCGGCGCGCGCGCCCTCCTGCGCCTGCCGCAGATGGGAGAAAGTCAGGACGCTTCCTCGTCCCCTGCACCGTCCTCTTCTTCCGGCGGGCGGTTGGCGTCCTGATCGTTGCGCGTCATGACCTCGATGAGGATGCTCTGGAGCGCGGTGTAGAATTCGTACTGCGCGAGCAGCAGCAGGCGGGCGCCATCGATGGGCGGCGAAGCCGGCGGATCGTCGCTGTCGGGATCGGGCCAGCGGAAGCGCTCCGTGGCATCGGCGAGGTCGTGGGCTTCGTTCATCAACAGCCGGGCCTGGTTGAGGGCGCTGTACCAGGATTCCGAGGCCTCGCGGGCCACCTCGATCCGCATCGGGATGCCTTCCGACGGGTGCGGGAGAAATTCGGTGTCGAGATCGCCGTCGAGGCCGTCCTCGTTGGCGGCCTCGAAGGCATCGTCCTCGACCACGGCTTCCTCCTCTTCCTCCTCGGGGGGCTGGCGATCGCCGTCCATGGCGGCCAGGGCCAGGTCGCGGCTCACCTGGTCGCGCGCGGCGATGAAGGTCGCATGGAGATCGGGACGCACGTACTCGTTCCAGTCCTCGAGAAAGGTCTCCTCCCGCTCGCGTTCCGACGCGGGCACGTCGATGGGATCAGGCAGGAGGCGGTGGCGAAACCGGGGCGGCAGGTTTTCCCCCGCCGCCATCTCCGGGATCCGGTCGAGGAAGGTCCACTCGATCGGGTCGAGTTCCGTGAGGATCCAGGTTTCTTCGGTAAGGATGAACTTCATGCCGGGCTTCGCTGCTTCGTGTCGCCTCTCTTTCAGTCGGAGGTTTTCTCCATCGCCGCCAGCAGTTGGTAGGATTGGAGCTGCTGCACGTAGAACTCGGCCTTTTCCCGTTCGCCGGTCCAGACCACCGAGCGGCCCAGGTGATGCACCTCGAGCATGAGCTGGGTGGCCTTCTCCTCCGAGTAGCCGAAGATGCGGCGCAGCACCATCGTCACGAAGCCCATCAGGTTCACCGGATCGTTGAACACGATCACGTTCCAGGGCAGGTCGAGTTCCGCCTCGCTCCTCGTCTCGACGACGGTCGTTTCCTGGGTGTCGGTGTCGAAACTCATGGTCATACGCAGGCCAGGTGGCCGGGCGCATCGTCGCTGTCACTCTCCCGGGACTCGGGCGCCAGTCCCGCCAGGGTGCGCTGGAAAACCCGGCGCGCCGTCTCCAGCCCCTCGGGATACCGGGCCGAAAACGCGCTCGGGTCGAGCCGTCTCCCGCCCGCCATGGCCGCGAGGCCGTTGGCTCCCTCCAAGTTGACATAGGCAGCCAACGCGGGCAACAGCGGGAGGTGAAACAGGGCCGCCTGGAGCGAGAAAATCGTCGTCAGCTGCCCCGGGATGTCGCCCGCCGCCTGGGCGTGGAGATATTTCACCCACTGCGGCTGGCGGCGGACTTCGCTCCGGCCCTCGAGATAGGGCCGGGCGGCCTTCCGTCCGCGCCGGCGGGCCGGCGAGTCGAGGCGGGCATCGATTTCGCGATCGATCTCGGCGATCCGGTCGCAGGCCATGTGCCCGGCGGCGAGGTGGACGGCGATGAATTTCTCCCCCAGCCACGCTTCGAACTCCCGGGTCAGCCAGTCGTGCCACGCGGCGTCGAAATCGAGTCCACCGAGGCGCTCGGGCGGAAAGAAGGTGGCCGGCTCGAGCGCGTCCGAGGCACCGAGCCGCGCGATGGCGTCGGCTCGATCCTGCTCGCTGACAGGTTCGCTGCCGACGGCGTAGATCGGGGATTTTCCTGGGCCTGGAGGGGGTCCGCTCATGGTGTCTCTGGAAATTCGAGGGCCGCTACTATCCCCGATTCTCCGGATCGGGCAAAGGCCAAACCGAGTCGAGAATGCGTTCTTGCGCCGCATGCATCGTGCCACGTGCCGGCTCCGACAGATCGCCGTGCCCGTTGAGGTGCAGCAGTCCGTGGATGACGTAGAGGAGCGCCTCCCGCTCGGCCGGATGCCCGTGCTCGGAGGCGCAACGGACGGCGGTTTCCGCGCTCACGAGGATCTCGCCGTGGTGAAAGGTGATGACGTCGGTCGGGGTGGGATCGTCCATGAATTCCCCGTGCACGGCGGCGATGGTGGTGTCATCGACGAGGCTGACCTCGACCGATTCCAGTTCGCCCAGGAGCGCCGGTTCCGCGTCGCCCGCGGCCGCGAGGCAGGCCGGGAGGGCGCTGCGGGCGTGTCGTTCCAGCGAAGTGATCGGCACCTCCGGCAGCGCGGCGTGGTCGTAGCATTCGAGTTCGGGCGAGGACGTGCTCATAGGGAAAACGAAACCGTACCACCGGCGATCTGAAACCCCAAGGGATTCGTGAGCCGGGGCGATGGCGATTGAAGAGGGTTGGGTCCACGATCCAACAGGGTTGCCTGGCGGGCCGGAATTTCGTAGGGTCGCCGCCATGAGCCTGCTAGATCTTCTCCTTCTCCTCGTCATCGCGGGAATCTGTGGCGCCATCGGGCGCGGAGTCGGCGGCGGATTCAGCAAGGGCGGTTGCCTGGTCTCGATCGCCATCGGGTTCATCGGGGCGCTGCTCGGACTGTGGCTGGCGCGCCAGATGGGATTGCCGGAGCTGTTCACGATCAATCTCGGCGGCACCGCTTTCCCGATCGTCTGGTCGATTCTCGGCGGCGCGATTTTCGTGGCCCTGCTCGGCCTGATCGGCCGACTCGGAAAGAAGGGCTGAGATTTTCCCCGCCAGCGTTCGCCTTCCACCCACCCGATGGGAAGGCACGGGACGGAGATGCGGGCTGGACGCGCGGCCGGATTTCGGGCATGGGAAAGGCATGAATCCCCATCGCTTTTGCGCCCGCCTCGGCCTGCTCGGTGTCGCGTTGCTCTCTCTCGCGTTTCCCGGCGCGGGAAGAACCCAGGAATCCGAACCGCTTTTCAACGGAAAGAATCTCGACGGCTGGAAAGGCCTGCCGGAGTTCTGGTCGGTCACCGACGGCGTCATCGTCGGGGAGACCACGGAGGCGAACCCGACCCAGGGGAACACCTTTCTCGTTTGGCAAGGCGGCGAGGTGGCCGATTTCGAGATCACCTGCCAGGTGCGGTTCCAGGGCAACAACTCGGGGCTGCAATACCGCAGCTCCATCGTCGATGCGGACAAGTTCGTCCTCGCCGGCTACCAGGCGGACCTGCATCCCAAGCAGGAATATTTCGGCATGCTCTACGGCGAGAAGCTGGGCAAGCGCGGCATCATCGCCCAGCGAGGACAGCGGGTGGAGATCGGCGAGGACGGGAAACCGAAGGTCGTCGGTGAAGTGGGCGACGGCGTCACGCTGAAGGATTGGGAATGGAACACGCTGCGTGTCATCGCGGTCGGGAACCGACTCCTGCACCAGGTCAACGGGGTCACCACCGTGGACATCACCGATGGTCATCCCGAGGCCCTGGCAAAAGGCGTCATCGGGCTGCAGCTGCACGCCGGTCCGCCGATGCGGGTGGAGTTCAAGGACATCCGATTGCGAAAGCTCGCGGGGGACGAGGCCAAGGCGGTGCTCGAGAAGGCCATCGCCACCGGCAAGGGTTCCGGGAAGAAGGCGGCGGCGGCGAATGCCCGGGACGCCAACTGGCTGGCGAAGGACGGCGAACTCCGCTGGATCTGGGATGAGAGCGGGGGAAAGAACGGGCAGGAACTGTGGTTCCGGAAGCGCTTCGAGATTCCCGCCGGGGCGGACGTGAAATCGGCCCGGATCTACGCGACCTGCGACAACCAGATGACCCTCTGGGTGAACGGGGAAAAGGCCGGCAGCAGCCGCGACTGGCCCTACCCGATCGAGATCGACGAGGACGCTGCGGCGATGCTGCGGCCGGGCGAGAATGTCATCGCCATTCACGCGAAGAACGCCGGAGGCACGGCGGCCCTCGTCTTCAAGCTGGAGGCGAAGCTGGCGGACGGAAAGACGATCTCGGTGGTCTCGAGTCCGGACTGGAAGATGATGCCGTCGAAACCATCGGAGGGTTGGGAAGCGGTCGGCTTCGATGACTCCGCCTGGAACGGCAAGGTGGTGGCCCGCGAAAAGATCGGCGGTGGTCCGTGGGGCATTCCGAATTACACCTCGCAACCGCGCAGCGGCGGGGGATCGGGCAAGCAGTCGCCGCTGCCGCCGGAAGACATCACCGCCGCGGAGGGATTCAAGGTGGAGTTGCTCTACACCGTGCCGCGCGACGACGAGGGTTCCTGGGTGGCGCTGACGAAACTGCCGGGTGGCAAGCTGATCGCTTCCGACCAGGGGAAGGCGGGCCTCTACGAGATCTCGCTGGCCGAGAGTGCCGACGGTCCCAAGGTGACGGTCGAGAAGATCCCGGCCGATGTCTCGGGCGCCTGGGGCATGACCTGGGCCTTCGACAGTCTCTACGCCAACATCAACGGGAAGACGCTGGTCCGGGTGCGCGATTCCGACGGCGACGGCAGGCTGGACGCGGTCGAGGAACTCCCGGGAGCGAACGGAGGTGGCGAACACGGCAATCACGCCGTCATTCCGACCGCGGACGGGAAGCGGCTGTTCGTTGATGCGGGCAACTCCACCAACCTGATGGAGATCGCTGGTTCGCGGGTGCCGACCTGGGACGAGGACCTGCTGCTGCCACGGCAATGGGACGCGCGTGGCCATGCCCGGGGACGGCTGGCGCCGGGAGGCTGGGTCTCGATCTTCGATCCGGAGTCGAAGGACTACGAGCTGTTCGCGATGGGATTCCGCAACCAGTACGACATCGCCCTGAACCGGAACGGCGACCTGTTCACCTACGACGCCGACATGGAGTGGGACATGGGTATGCCCTGGTATCGGCCGACGCGGATCTGTCACGTGGTCAGCGGCGCCGACTTCGGCTGGCGATCGGGAAGCGGCAAGTGGCCGAGCTACTACGAGGACAGCCTGCCTCCGGTGGTCGATATCGGACCGGGTTCGCCCACCGGCGTGGTGGCGGGAATCGACGCGAAGTTTCCGTCGAAATACCGGGACGCGATCTTCGCGCTCGACTGGACCTTCGGGACGATCTACGCGATTCACCTCGAGGAGCAGGGCGCCGGCTACACCGGGAAAGCCGAGCCCTTCGTCTATGGCGCTCCGCTCCCGGTCACGGATGCGATCGTCGGTGACGATGGCGCGCTGTATTTCACCATCGGGGGACGCAACACCCAGAGCGCCCTCTACCGGGTGACCTGGGCGGGTGAGAAGCCCGGCGAGAAGGCAACGGCCGGCGATCCCGAGGCGGCCAAGGCGCGGGCGCGGCGGGCCGAATTGGAGCAATTCCATGGCAAGGTGGCGGACGGGGCGGTGGAAAAGGCGTGGCCTTTCCTGTCGAGCGACGATCGTTTCCTCCGGCACGCGGCTCGCATTGCGATCGAATCCCAGCCGGTGGAAGCGTGGGCCGACAGGGTCTTCGGCGAGAGCGATTCGCAGGCACGCATCACGGGCGCGGTCGCCTTGGCACGGACGGGCGATCCCGGGAAGCATCGGGCGAAGTTGCTCGCCTCGCTGCTGGAACTCGATCCCGACTCGCTGACGGAACCGCAGTTGCTCGGCCTGCTGCGGGCCTATGCGCTGAATTTCATTCGTCTCGGCAAACCGACCGTGGCCGAGCGCGAGCGGGTCATCGCGGAACTCGATCCACTGTTGCCCCAGGCGAACGCCGACGTGAACACCGAACTCGTCCGCGTCCTCGTCTACCTCGAGTCGCCCTCGGTGATCGGCAAGACGATGGACCTGATCGTGAACCGGGGCGCTCCCGAGGTGCCGGACTGGACCGAGTTGGCGAGCCGGAATCCGGGCTACGGCGGCAAGATCCAGGAGATGCTGCAGAACCATCCGCCCTCTCGGGAGATCGGATACGCGTTCCTGCTCCGCAACCTGAAGAATGGCTGGTCGCTGAAGCAGCGGCGGGATTATTTCCAGTTTCTCAACGAGGCGGCGAAGCACACCGGCGGCGCCAGCTACGCGGGCTTTCTCACCAACCTGCGCGACGAGGCGCTGGGGAATTGCACCAACGCCGAGCGGGCGGCGCTGGCCGACGTGACCGGGGAGAATTTCAATCCGGTGCCCGATTTCGAAATCGCGCCTCCGAAGGGGCCGGGCCGGAACTGGACCGTCGAGGATGCGGCCAGGCATGTGAACAGCGGCGAGCTGAAGCGCGCCAGTTTCGAGGATGGGCGCAGCCTGTTCCACGCCATCGGTTGCGCCGCCTGCCACCGTTTCGACGGGCTCGGTGGCGATATCGGTCCCGATCTGACCAGCGTGCCGAACAAGTTCGACGCCAACTACGTGCTGGAATCGATCATCAAGCCCAGCGAGGTGATTTCCGACCAGTACGGTTCGTCCTCGGTGACGATGAAGAACGGCGACAGTCATCTCGGCCTCGTGATCGAGCGCGAGGATACGGTCGATATCTATCCGCCGGTGAATGGCGCCGAGCCCATCACGGTGAAAGCCGCCGACGTGGCAAAGATCGAGGAGTCCCCGGTATCGCAGATGCCGCCCGGTCTCATCAACCTGCTGAACGGCGACGAGGTGCGCGACCTGATCGCCTACCTGATGTCCGGCGGCGACCCGGACGCCAAGGTCTACGGGAATTGACGGGCTGCGACGGATCGTGGGACGACTCTCCAGAGTCGTCTCTGGTTCGAGACGCGCAGCGGCATGGGCTGACGAAACCAGTTCCCGGGACGGCTCTGGAGAGCCATCCCACGAAGGACTCGGAGAGATCGGATCGCGAGAAGTGGAAGAAAACGAACGAAAACAAAAAACGCCCGCGGTTTCCCGCGGGCGTTCTCGTAAAAGCAATCGGGACTGACCGACCGATCACATCGCGAGGGCCGTTTCCGGCTCGTGATCGTCGAAGAAACCGTCGTCGTCGTCGGGCTCGCCCGGCTTTTTGGGCTTGCCGTCGCGGAGCGGGCGCGGACCGGGATCTTCCTTCTTCTGCAGCGCGCGGCGCAGCTTCTTCAGCGCGATGTTCTGCAACTGGCGGATGCGTTCGCGGGTGACGCCGAACTCCTGGCCGACTTCCTCGAGGGTCTTCGGCTTCTGGCCGTTGAGACCGAAACGGGCGTCGATGATCTTGCGCTCACGCTCGTCGAGGACCTCGAGGAGGTCGTCGAGCTGCATGTGCATGTTCTTGTGGCTGAGCAGCTCGAGCGGCGTCTGGGCCTTCTCGTCACCGATGATTTCGCCGAACTCGGTGGTGTCGTCGTCGCTGATGGGCGCGTCGAGCGAGGCCGGGCGGAGGGCCGCCGACTTGAGGTGCGAAAGCTTGGCGCGGTCGATGCCGATTTCCTCGGCCAGTTCCTCGTCGGTGGGCTCGCGACCGAGTTCCTCGCTGAGGACCATGGCGACGCGGCGCATCTTGGAGATCTTGTCGACCATGTGGACGGGCAGGCGGATGGTCTTGCTCTGGTTGGCCAGGGCGCGCTTGATCGACTGCTTGATCCACCACGCGGCGTAGGTGGAGAGCTTGCCCCCCTTGTTGGGGTCGAAACGCTCCACCGCCTTCATGAGACCGATGTTGCCCTCGGAAATCAGGTCGAGCAGGGGCAGACCGTAGTTGGCGTAGTCCTGCGCGATCTTCACCACGAGACGCAGGTTCGCTTTGATCATGTGGGCGCGCGCTTCCTTGTCGCCGACCTTGATGCGATCGGCGAGTTCGACTTCTTCCTCGCGGGTCAGCAGGGGGGTCTTGCCGATTTCCCGGAGGTAGATCTTGATGCCGCCATCCATTTCGAGATTTGCCATGGTCGTGTTGGGTAGAGGTGATGTGTTGTGGGTCAGTCAGTCGAGGTCGGTCGGTGAAAAAACGCAACGACACGAACGTTCTCCCCCCTTGAGAGAAAAACGCCGGGACTTCGTTGCGCTTGTCACGATACTTTCTCAAACGACGAGGCCGGCCGGTCTCCTGGCAGCGTTGCGGGGGGCAACGCACGGAGGATTGGTGGTGATTTCTGGCCGGTTGGTGATGCCTCTAGCCGATTGGTAGATCGCGCCTTCAGTGCGTAGACGCCCCGCGTGTTACATTCGTTCAAAAAAAATTCAAGAGAATTTTCCTTCTATTTACTTCGGAAGTATGAAATTTCCAGAAAAATAACAAGTTTAATTTTCCGAAAAGAAAGCGCTTTTCACAAGCGGACCGCAGAATGCGTGCCTTCCGCGCGTCGTTCTCCTTGTCCTCAATGACGGAAGAATGACGGGTTTGCTTACGGAAGAGAAGAAAAAAGCGGTCAGGAGGCCTGGCGTGGGTGCGGCGGTTGGTCGTTTCTCGACGCCCCTCTGGGGCTCTCCTCGATCGGTTCGGGAGACCCGGGGTTCCGCTTCGCTTCACCCCGGGCTACCTGCTTGCCGCGCCTCCGGCGCTTTGTTTGCTGAAGATCTGCGATCTGCGAACCGAGCTTTTCAGTCAGTCCAGCACCTTGACCTCGATGGACTGGTATTGGGTCTCGCTGTCGGGATCGTGGGCCTGGAGGGCGAAGGTGCCCTCGCTCAGCTTGCGACCGGCGAAGTTGGTGCCGGGACCGCCTTCCGGCTCGGTGTATTCGACGGTGGTCTCGCCGTTGACCTGGATGGTGATTTTCCTGTCCTTGACCGTGATGTGGTAGTCGAACCATTCGCCATCGGTGCTGGGTGCCTTGGCACGTTCGATGTGCTCGCCGCCCTTGGGCGCTTTCTGGCCTTCGGCGAGGACGAGAATGTTGACGACGCCGTAGAGGCTCCCGGTTTTCTTGGGATCCTTGTGGGTGGAATTGACCTGGCACTCGTAGCCCTTGTCCGGCCAGCCCTCGTCCTGGTAGGCGGTGTGGAAGTAGACACCGCCGTTGGATCCCGGGGTCGTTTTCACCTTGGCCTTGAGCTCGAAGTTCTTGAACTTCCCGCCGTTGACGTCGCCGGTGTAGAAGAGGTGGGAGCGGCCTCCCTTGACGACGAGAACGCCGTCCTTCACCGAGTAGGAATCGGGATTCTCCTTGGACGGCGTCCAGCCGTCGAGATTCTTTCCGTTGAAGAGGGGCACGAAGCCGTCCTCGGCCTGGAGGGAAAGGCTCGCGCCGAGAGTGAGCGCGGCCGCGAAAGCAAAGAGGGTGGTGGTTTTCATGGGTCGGAAGATCTACGCCGAATCGAGGTTCCCGGCAAGGCCGGGCTTGGGAGGGCGAATCAGCTCAACAGTTCCTCCACGACCTTGCCGTGAATGTCGGTGAGTCGGTAGTGACGGCCCTGGAACTTGAAGGTGAGGCGCTCGTGATCGATCCCCAGTTGGTGGAGAATGGTGGCGTGGAGATCGTGCACGCTGACGGGATTCTCGACGATGTTGTAGCTGAAGTCGTCGGTGGCGCCGTGGGTGATTCCCCCCTTCACGCCGCCGCCGGCCATCCACATGGTGAAGCAACGCGGATGGTGGTCGCGGCCGTAGTTCTCCTTTCCGAGGTCGCCCTGGCAGTAGACGGTCCGGCCGAACTCGCCGCCCCAGATGACGAGGGTGTCGTCGAGCAGGCCCCGGTTCTTGAGATCGGTGATCAGCGCGGCGTTGGCCTGGTCGGTTTCCTTGCATCGGGCGCCGAGCTGTTTCGGCAGGCCGCCGTGGGTGTCCCAGCCGCGGTGGAAAAGCTGGACGAAGCGCACGCCGCGCTCGGAGAGCCGGCGGGCCATGAGGCAGTTGTAGGCGTAGGTGCCCGGCTTGCGGGCGTCGTCGCCGTAGAGGGCGAAGGTGCTCTCGGGCTCGTCGGAGACGTCGGTCAACTCCGGCACCGAGGTCTGCATCCGGAAC
>JAUIGT010000100.1 GCA_030432615.1 Verrucomicrobiia bacterium | reverse complement strand
CCCCACGGCGATCCGTGAACACGCCGAGGTCGGGATGACCGACATTGGTGTCGAGCACGCGCATTCCGCCGACCAGCACCGTCATCTCGGGAGCGGTCAGGTCGAGGAGCTGGGCGCGATCGACCAGGGTCTCGGGCGCGGGTCGATCGAGCTCGTGGCCGAGGAAGTTACGGAAACCATCCTGCTTCGGCTCGAGCACCGCGAAGCCCTCGACATCCGTCATCTCCTGGGTCGCATCGGTCCGTCCCGGCGCGAAGGGCACCTCGATGTCGTGGCCGGCATCCCGCGCGGCCTTTTCCACGGCGGCGGAACCACCGAGGACGATGAGGTCGGCCAGCGAGATCTTCTTGTCACTCGACTGGGCCTCGTTGAAGTCGGCCTGGATCTTCTCCAGCACGCCGAGGACCTTGGCCAGCTGCTCGGGTTCATTCACTTCCCAGTCCTTCTGGGGCGCGAGGCGAATGCGGGCACCGTTGGCACCTCCGCGCATATCGGAACCGCGGAAGGTCGAGGCCGAGGCCCAGGCGGTCGAGACCAGCTCGGGAACGGTGAGACCCGAATCGAGGAGGGTTTTCTTCAACTCCGCGATGTCCTCCGCATCGACCAGCGCGTGATCGACCGGCGGAACGGGGTCCTGCCAAACGAACTGATCCGCGGGCACCTCGGGACCGAGGTAGCGGGACACCGGTCCCATGTCGCGATGCGTCAGCTTGAACCAGGCCCGGGCGAAGGCGTCGGCGAACTGGTCCGGATTCTCCAGGAAGCGCTTGGAGATGTCGTGATAGATCGGGTCTTCCTTGAGCGCGAGATCGGTGGTGAACATCATGGGCGCGTGGCGCTTCGACGGATCGTGCGCGTCGGGCACGGTTCCCTCGCCCGCTCCGCCTTTCGGCTTCCACTGGTGGGCGCCGGCCGGGCTCTTGGTCAGTTCCCACTCGTAGGCGAACAGGTTGGTGAAGTAGCCGTGCGACCAGGCCATGGGGGTCGAGGTCCAGGCGCCTTCGAGTCCGCTGGTGATGGTGTCCCCGGCGTTGCCCTTGCCGTAGGTGTTCTTCCAGCCGAGGCCCTGCTCCTCAAGAGGCGCGCCCTCGGGTTCACGGCCGACGTTTCCGTCCGGGCTGGCGGCGCCGTGGGCCTTCCCGAAAGTGTGACCCCCGGCGATGAGGGCGACGGTTTCCTCGTCGTTCATGGCCATGCGGGCGAAGGTCTCGCGAATGCGCTTGGCCGCGGCCAGCGGGTCGGGATTGCCGCCCGGCCCTTCGGGGTTCACGTAGATGAGCCCCATCTGGACGGCGGCGAGGGGATTCTCCAGTTCACCGTCCTCGCTGAAGCGCTTCTGGCCGAGCCACTCGCTTTCGGAACCCCAGTAGACGTCCTGCTGCGGTTCCCACACGTCCTCGCGACCGCCGGCGAAGCCGAGCGTCTGGAAGCCCATCGACTCGAGCGCGACGTTGCCGGTGAGGATCATGAGATCGGCCCAGGAGATCTGCTGGCCATACTTCTGCTTGATGGGCCAGAGGAGGCGGCGGGCCTTGTCGAGGTTGGCGTTGTCCGGCCAGCTGTTGAGCGGGGCGAATCGCTGGGTCCCGTCGGAGGCGCCGCCGCGGCCGTCGGTCACCCGGTAGGTCCCGGCGCTGTGCCAGGCCATCCGGATGAAGAGCGGGCCGTAGTGGCCGTAGTCGGCCGGCCACCAGTCCTGGGAGTCGGTCATCAGCTTGCGGAGATCCTCCTTGAGGGCCTCGTAGTCGAGCTTGGTGAACTCCTCGGCGTAATCGAAGTCCTCGCCCACGGGGTTACTCTTGGCCGAGTTCTGGTGAAGCATTTCCAGGTTCAGCTGCTCCGGCCACCAGTCGCGATTCGACATCGCGCCGGAGGCGGTGTGCCGGTAGGGACCGGCAGGGTTTCCCATGACGGGACATTGGCTTTCTTTCATGGCGGGGTCGGATTGGGATTCGGCCGACGAGTCCTGCGCCGACGCGAGCGAGAACGGGGTCAGCATCAGGGCGGCCAGGAGGGCCTTGGATTCGGGGGATATCAGGGCTTTCATGGCGAGTGATTGGATGGGTTTTCTGACTGATCGGGAATCTATTCTTCCCATGTTGGTAATTTCATGCCAGACCCAGAGCGATGCATCCAATGCATTAGAAAGATAGTTGCCATGCGCAGAACTCATGATGAGGGTATCGTGTGAAACCCGACATCGACCTGGTGCAATTGGAACAATTCGTCGCCGTGGCCCGGGCGAAGAATTTCACCCGCGCCGCCGAGGAACTGAATCTCTCCCAGTCCGCCCTCAGCCGTTCCGTCAAGAAGCTGGAGGACCAGCTGGGCCAGCCTCTGTTCGAGCGCAAGCCGAGGGAGGTGGTCCTCACCGATCTCGGCGAGCTGTTGCTGGATCGCGCCAAGGAGATCCTGAAGCTCGTGGAGGACACCGTTTCCCTGCTCTCCGAGGCCGGCCGCCACGGCCGCATCCGGCTCGGCGCGATTCCCACGATCGCCCCCTACTTTCTCCCGGCCCTCCTGCGCGGGTTCGCGGAGCGTCATCCCGATATCTCCATGGTCGTCCTCGAGGACACCACCGACAACCTCATCCGGCGCTGCAGCCACGGCGAGATCGACCTCGCCATCCTCGCACTGCCGATCATCGCGAAATACCTGGAGATCGAGGCGCTCTTCGACGAGGAACTGCTGCTCGTCGTCCCGGACGGCCATCCGCTGGCCACGCGCGAGGAGATCACCGCGGAAGCGGTCGAGCCTTTTCCCTTCGTCCTCCTCAACGAAGCGCATTGCCTGTCGGACAACATCGCCTCCTTCTGCCGACAGCAATCCGTCCAACCGGTCACCGTCGAACGCATCAGCCAGCTCGCCACCGTCCAGGAACTGGTCGCCCTCGGCCACGGCGTGTCCATCGTCCCGCAAATGGCCCGTTGCCTCGACGACAGCGAGCGACGCGTCTACCGCTCCTTCACCACCGGAAAACCGATCCGCACCATCGCCATGATGTGGAATCCCTACCGCTACCAGAGCAAGTGGGTGAAGGCACTGCGCGAATTCCTCCGGGAACAGTCACGGTCGTAGGGGCCGGACAACGCGCCGGGTCCCCTTGCCGTCGATCGGAAAACCCCCGTCCTCCGAGACATTTAGTTCGCCGTCGTTTCTTCGGTCCCGATGCAGACGATCTCCTTCATCGTGTGCCCGAAGAGGCAGTCGTCGGCGAAGGTCAACGAGGCCAGCGTCCAGGTTTCTCCTCCCGGACCGAGATCGTTGATCGCGACAAGCGCGTCGGGCGAGAGCGTATCTACGTCGGTATCGATCACGTAGACCGTCCCGGTCACCACCGGCAGGAAGAGATAGCGCCCCACCCGGGTCGGACTCGCGGCGGAAATGTGGCCCCAACCGGTGCCGTCGTGCCCCTTGTCCCCGACGGCGAAGCCCTTCGCGTCGAGCGGTCGATTGCCCGGAGCCGTCTTGCCGAAGAACCACCGATCGTCCTTCCGGTCACCCGAATCCGCGACCAGCTGAGCGGGAAGCTCGAGGTACTCGACCTTTCCATTCTCCACGTTGACGCGGCCCAGCCAGGGAAGGTTGTGGGAGAGGAACCAGTGCCAGTCGCCCACCAGCAGGTTGGCCTGGTTGGTATTGGGATGCCCCTTGCCGACTTTCCGATTCACGCCCGTTTCGTGAACCCAGTCTTCGCCCGCCGGGTTCCACAACCAGGCGGACGCGCCCTGGTAGAGCGGCTGCTCGCGCAGGACGGAGCCGTCCTTCACGTCCATCACCACCTGCTTCCCGCGGTGGAAACCGACCACGTATTTCTCGTTCCAATGGCACGCGAAGGACGGGTCGTAGCCTTCCAGCGGCGTGCTCCAGAAGGTTTCCCCTTCCCTCCCCGGCGCCAGGCTGGTGAGGCTGTGGCCGTAGGGTTTTTCGAACGGTCCGTGTCCTCCCCCGCGGGCGTGGGAAACCGCCAACGAGCCATCGGGCACTCGGCCGACGACCGGGGTCGTGTGGACGGAGGTCCCGACCTTCTCCCGCCATTGCACCTCGCCGGTCCTCTTGTCGATCCCATGAAGATAGGTCCAGACCTTCTTCTCCTCGATCCCTTCCGGCGCCCCGGTTCCCTGCGGGTTCACCACTCCCGGTGCCGACCATTTCTGGATCTTCGCTCCCGCCTCCTTGTCGGCGACCTCCAGGTAGAGAATCGTGTCGCCGACGAGGTAGGGTTCCGCCTGCCGGTTGTTGTGCTTGAAGCGCGGCGTCCACTCGCGGAACCAGACCCGCTTCCCGTCGAAGTCGTAGCAGCCCATCGAACCGCAGCGGTTGAAGAACCAGACGTGCTCGCCATCGGTGACCGGGGCGAAGACGGTCCCGTCGGTGAAGCCGCCCGCGAGGGAAATGAAGGCCGTGCCCGGGAGTTCCACCTGCCAGAGAATCTCGCCGGTGCGCGAGTCGAGGCAGAACCCGAGAATGTCGGTGACCGCCTCCTTCTCCTCGAGTTTCTCAATGGGAACGTGAGTGGTCACGAAAACCCGGTCGCCCCAGACCGTGACGTTGCTCATCCCGGCCTCGGGAAGCGGCGTTCGCCAGCGCACGTTCTCGTTCCGCACCAGGCTCCAGCGGGTCGGCGGATCTCCTTCCACCTGCCAATCGCCGTTCGGTCCGGCCGCCTGGGGCCAACGCGTGCCGGCTTCGGAAATACCCGCGCCCGCCATCGGAAGTGGAAAGCAAGCGAGCAGGAGAAGGAAAACGGGAACGGGAATCCGTTCGGGCAGGGAAAAGCGAATGGCGGTCATGATTCGGAGACCGACAATCGTGCCGGAAAAACCGATTCGGGAAACCGTCCGCATTCGCGTTTTTCCACGGCCTTAGACAGTCCCGTGCCACGGCCGCTACCGCCAATGCGCCATCCGGTTTCCGGCATTTCTGCACTACACTCGAAACCATGATCTCACGCCGCCACGCTCTCCGCGGATTCGCCTCGACCATGGGCGCCGCCCTCGGTTCCTCCGTGCTGCCCGATTTCGCCCGGGCCGCCTCCTCCGTGGACACCGCCGGCAAGGTTGTCCGGGCCGGCGCGCCGAAACGAATCATCTTCTTTCTCCAGAACCAGGGCTTCGACCCGGCCACCTGCATTCCGGCGGGCATGAAGAACAGCGGCTCCCTGGCCAAGGCCAAGCTGCCCGAACCCATCGAGGCGCTGGAACCCTACAAGGAGCGCCTCCACATCATCAACGGTCTCCACGGCCTCCACACGAGCCCCTCACACAGCGCGTTCTTCGGCGCGCTCGGCGGATACCGGGGCAGCGACGGCGTGCCGCCCAGCGGTCCCACCATCGACTACGAACTGAGCAAGGTGCTCCCGGAAACCCTCCTGCCCCACTTGTGCATCGGGATGGACTCGATGGAGAACATGACCACCAAGCCCACGGTCGCCAACCTTTCGGCGAGCGGCGCGGGTCAGCCCATCTTCATGCATTCGAATCCCAATCACCTCTACCAGATGCTCTACGGCAGCATCTCCGAGGGAGACATCCGCCGGCATCACGAGGCCCGGTCCGGCATGTTCGATCGCATCGAGCAACTCGCGGCCGCCAAGGGTAACGCCCTGCCGGCTCCCGACCAACAGCGCTATGGCCAATACGTCGAGGGATTCGGCGAGATCAACGGGCTCCGCGAGCGTCTCGCCGGAGTTTCCGATCACCTGCGCGAGTTCGCGCCCGAGGTCGACAGTCGCTACACCCAGCCGGAGTTCGAGACCGACTGGCACGACGTCCTTCTCGACCTCGGCATCTCGGCCCTCAAGTCCGGCATCACCAGCGTGCTCACCATCGGCTCGGGTCGCGGGGAGATCTTCGGCGCGTGGAAGGGCCTGGGCGTCGAGCAGCAGGGGCACAACCTCGGGCACATGCCGCAGCCGGACAACCCGATCTGGATCAAGATCCGCCAGTACAACAGCCGGATGCTCGTGAAGCTCATGGAGGAACTGGAGAGCGTCCCGGAGGGCAGCGGCACCATGATGGACCACACCCTGATCGTCTACACCAGCAACAACGCCGACAGCCAGCACACCAGCGGTGCCAACTGGCCGGTGATGCTCCTCGGCAACTACGACGGAGCCTTCAAGACCGGCCAGTTCACGCAGTTGGACGGCAAGCGCCCCATCAACGCGCTCTACGAGACCATCCTGCGGGCTTCCGGTGTCGAGTGTGGCCGCTTCAACATGAGTGACAAGATGGCCGCCAAGTACGACTCCGGGAACGGACCTCTCAAGGAACTGCTGGTGTGAGCCCGCGCTCTCTCATCCTCGCGCTGGGTCTCGGCGTCGCGCTCGGCACGCCTGCCCACGCGGCCGACACCTACACGCCCGGCGAACCGGTCCAGGGGACCTTCGATGACCTGGCGCTCGAGTTCCTCGACCGGAACTGCGTCGAGTGCCACGACGACCTCACCACCGAAGGCGACCTCAACCTGCTCGAGCTGGGGCCGGTGGACGAGACCAACGCCGCGACCTGGAAATCGGTCTGGGCGCAGGTCACCCTCCGGGAAATGCCGCCGAAGGACGAGGACCAACCCGAAACCATCGAGCGGTTGCGCTTTTCCGACTGGATCGTCGGCGAGTTGCAGCGCGAGATGAAGGACAAGGGCGGCTTTCACGCCCAACTCGATCCCAAGAAGGGCAACTACCTCGACCACGACCTGCTCTTCGGCCCCCTGCCCGAGGGCATCCAACTGGTGCCGACCTCCTCGCCCGCGCGCCTCTGGCGGGTCACGCCCCAGGAGCACATCACCCGGCTCAACGAACTCATCAACACCGAGCCGGAGTACGATCCGGAGAAGCCGGGCCTCCGCACCCACGGCGACGTCGTTCCCACCAACCACGGCGGCGAGCTGAAGCTCTACTTCGGCACCGACCGAATCATCAAGTGGCAGGGCGGCACCGTGGCCTACGCCACCTCGGTCAAGAGCGTGCCCGTGGTCCTCTCCTCCGCCCGCAAGGTCGGTTTCGAGAACTATCCCGACTTCTATTCCGTCAACAGTGCGGAGGCGACCCAGATCCTCGGCATGGCGGAGGACATCCTCCGCTACATGGCCTACGGCCCGCTGAGCATTGCCAACCCGGAGCAGATCACCGACGATCCCAACACCTACAAGATGGAGGGCGACATCCGAGGCCTCCCCACCGCCCTCGTCTACAGCACGAAAGTGGTCCGCCCGCTGACGCCGGTCTACGACCTGATGAAGGATCCCGGGGTCGATGACGCGCGACTCCGCGCCGCGGTGGACTACCTGTTCGAGGCGCTGACCTTCCGCCCTCCCACCGAAGAGGAATCCGGAGACTACCTCGGCGTGGTGAAGGACGCCATCGCCAAGGTCGGCAAGGAGGACGGGGCTTTCCTGGGCCTCTCGGCCATCTTCCTCGATCGCGACGCGCTCTTCCGACCGGAACTGGCCAAAAACGGCAAGCCCGACGAACACGGCCGGGTCATGCTCCAGGATTGGGAACTCGGGCTGGCGGTCAACCACGCGCTCCGCTACATTCGGCCCGACGAGCCGCTCCGCCAGGCCATCGTCGATGGTCGGATGCGCACCCGGGAAGACGTCGAACGCGAGGTCACCCGGATGCTGGACGACGAAAGCATCCGCAAACCGCGGATCCTGCGCTTCTTCCGCGACTACTTCGATCACGACCTGGCCGGCTACATCTGCAAGGACAACCGGGCCCTGGCCGACACCGGGGTCTCGACCCGGGGCACCGCGCACTACCGCGCCATGTTCGACGCCATGGCGAGCACGGACCGGCTCATCGAGCTGATCCTCGAGGAAGACCAGGACGTCCTCAAGCGCCTGCTGACCACCCAACAGGTCGTGGCCACCAAGGATGACAACACCTATTTCGGCCGGAGGTACACGAAGGAAGAACAGGCCGCCGCCATCGCCGCCAAGAAGAAGGCGGACGCAGAGGCGGCAAAGAAGGAAAAGGCCGAGTTGGATGCCTTGGAGTCCGCACTTGCCGACCTCGAAGCGACGCTGGCGAAGGCTCCGGACGACAAGCAGGCCAGGAATTCGGTGGAGAAACAGAAGAAGGAACTGGCGGCGGCGAAGAAGCGCATCGACCAGGCGAAGAAGGAGCGGAGCCGCGGCGGCCCCAACGTCAACGTGGCGGTGGCGAATCTCACCGGCCCGCCGATCTACGCGCGGGTCAGTCGACGCTCCTTCGGCTCGGGATCCATGAAGCCCGAGCGCATCCTGGCTACCGCTCCCGAGGGCCAACGCCTCGGCATCCTGACCCATCCCTCGTGGCTGGTTTCCCAGTCCGACGCCATGGACAACCACGCCATTCACCGCGGCATCTGGATTCGTGAACGCCTGCTCGGCGGTGGCATTCCCGACGTTCCCATCACCGTCGATGCCCAGCTCCCCGACGAACCCGAGAACACGCTCCGGGAACGGATGCGGGTCACCCGGGAGAAATACTGCTGGACCTGCCACGAGAAGATGGATCCGCTCGGCCTTCCCTTCGAGATGTACAACCACGCCGGACTGTTTCGGACGACGGAGAAGGACCAGCCCGTGGTCACGACCGGCGAGATCATCGATTCCGGCGATCCCGTCCTCGACGGTCCCGTCGAAGACGCCCTCGACATGATCCGGAAGCTCTCGGAGAGCGAACGCGTCGAGCAGGTCTTCGTCCGCCACGCCTTCCGCTTCTGGATGGGCCGGAACGAGACCCTCAACGACGCCCCCGTTCTCCAAGCCGCCCACCGGGCCTACCGGGACAGTGGCGGCAGCATGAAGGCCCTGATCACCTCGCTGCTCACCTCGGACGCCTTCCTCTACCGGAAGACGGAATCCTGACTCGCTCGGATTTCCCTCGATGCCCCTCGCCGCGGGACGAATCCGCGCCCGTAGCTCCGTCTCGATGAAACGCCGTCATCTCCTGCTTTCCCTGGCTTCCGCCGCCCCCTGCCTCGGAAGTCGTCGGCTGGCCGGAAGCCCGGGCGAAGACTACGAGAACCCCTACGAAGAGGTGGACTGGGACCGGTGGGAGACGATCCACTCGATGTCCCACCAGCACCAGGGGACGAGCGAAGCATCCCGCGAACTCTTCCTGGCGATGGGCTACCGGCACTTCGCCTTCAGCAACTACTACCCCTCCGCCCCGACGCCGCTGCCCGATGCTTTCCGCGAGGCTCATCCGGAAATTTCCTGGGCACCCAACGCCGAACAGCATTCCTTTCTCGACTCCGGCCTGCATTGCAATTCCCTCGGCAGCCGACTCGCCACCGGCTACGGCAGCAGTCTCTCCTCGGCCCAGCGGAAACACTCTCCCCTCGAGCACCGGTTCACCGGGCTCCGCGCCTTCCACGAGAAACGCCCCTGGGAAGGCGTCTACCGCCTCGACCTGCGACTCGAATCCGCCGGGGAATCCGAGAGGAAGGAAGCACTCGCCACCCTGACCATCGCAGGAGCCAGCGCCTGTTCCCGGCGCGATGCCTTCGCCGACGAGGGACCAATCGAGGGCCGTTCCCTCGAATCCGGAAACCACGCCATCTACCTGCGCGTCCACTCCGGTGAAGTCGGAATCACGCTCAAGTACGCTCCTTCGGATCTCGTCGTGACCCAGTGTCGGCTCATGCAGGGAACCAATCGCCCCTGGCGCGACGCGTTCCGGGCCGCGCTCGACGGCGAGGAGGGCGATGGCGTCCGTGGCGGCGGCCTGCGATTCCCGGACGGCGGCGGCCTCACGCTCAACCATCCCACCGGATCGCCTGACGACTACCTCGAGATGCTCGACTTCGATCCCCGCGTGCTCGGCATCGAGGTGTGGAACCAACTCACCTCCGGCTTCGGATCGGATCGTGGGTTCTACGATTCGATGACCAGACCGCCGTCGCATTTCCTGCAACTCTGGGACGAGATTCTCGCCACCGGCCGCCGCTGTTGGGGATTTTTCGTCAAGGATCACAACACCCACGGCAGGGGGCGAAACATCCTCCTCGTCCCGCCCCTCGGTGGGCTCTCCGCGGACCAGCGTGACGCCGCTCTCCTTCGCGCCTATCGAAACGGAACCTTCTTCGGTTCGGTGGCCGCCATCGCGAGCGACGGTGAGGGCAAGGTCGTCGCTCCCTACGATCGGAGCGAGTTCCGCTTTCGACACATCCGACTGCGTCGGAACGAGCAGGGCCGAGCCGTGGCCATCGAAGCGGCCGTGACCGGGAACGCCCCCGCCCTCCGGCCCAATCTCCAGATCCGCTTCCTGACCGACAAAGGAATCGCGGCCGTGATCGACGGACCTGCCGGCGAATTCGTCCTTCCCCGCGACCCGGCACCGGCGTTCGTCCGGATCGAAGCCTTCGCCTATCCCGACACCCATCTCGGCGGGGAACCGCTCGGTCCCGAGACTCTCCGCCATCTGGGGCCCGCCGAGATCGCCCGGCTCCACGACCGCCACGCCGAGAAGGGACCGACCTTCTTCGGCAATCCCGCGGAGCTCCGCACTCCCATCCCCATCGTGGACCAGATCTTTTCGCAGCCGATTCGGAGAATGCCGGAAGCTTGAAAGCGATCAGGCTTTCCGTGGAGAGGGATGCGGTTCTGCACGGGACTCCCGTGGGTCAAAGCCCTTCCCACAGCTTCAGGTCATCGATCCGGCAGGTGCCGAAATTGATGCCCTTGAAATCGATCTGTTCCTGGTCGGCCATGTCGATCTCCGGATGCTCGAAGCGGTGACTCTTTCCGTCGATCGTCAGCAGGATGACGCCCTTCTTCAGCTCGATGGCCACGTCGTGCCACTCGTTCAGGGAGAATAGCGGCCCTTCCACGGGAAGCGTGGCGACGTCCTTGCGGATCGTCAGGGTCGTCTTGTCCTCGCTGAAGGTGAGGGTGTGAATGTGGTGACCGAGATCGATGAGCGGGAACCGCGGGATGTAGTCCTCGCCATCGTAGCGGACCTTCATGGTGCAGACGAATTGCGCCGGCACCTGCTTCAACCAGATCACCGGCTTGAATCCGGCATGCGCCTGGTCGCCGGCGGCGATCTTCTTCGCCTGAAATTCCTTCGAGGACTCGCTCCCGGTGAGCACGCCCTCGATGATCTTCCAGGTGCTGCTCTGGCGGATCTCCCAGAAATCGAGGTCGATCTCCCCGTCCTCGAAATCATCCTGGTAGACCAGCCGTGTCTTTTCGAAAAGCTCCGGTTGATAGGGCTTCGCATCTCCGGCACGCAGGGCGGAACTCACGAAGAGGACAAGACTCGAGAGGGTCAGGTGGACGAGGCAACAGGGTTTGATGGTCATGACGATGCGATTGAAAGCAGATTCTCCTACGGCGCGACGGAACGATTGGCAACTCCCGCGAACGCACCCGATCGGCAGGCTCCCGGTTGCCCCCTCGCCGTGCTTGTCACTCTTTCCACCTCGCCCAAGGGAACTGCGCGCCATTCTGGACGAAGATGAATGAACGTCATTTCCTCCGCCGTTCAGCGTTCCACGCTCCGGCCGCTTTCCCGGAATTCGTACAGCTTCGCGCGGAGTCGCTCCACCACCTCGGGATGTTCGAAGTAGAGGTTCGTGGTTTCGCCGGGATCGGCTTCCAGGTCGAACAATTGCCCGGGCGCATCCGGGGCCGTTTCCGGCAAGGCGTAGGCCTTCATTCCCCAGCGCCCGTCCCGCCCGTAGTCGTTCCCTCCCGAGCCACGATGGTCGAGATACTTCCAGCGACCCCATCGAATCCCCAGCGCCAGGCTGATGGTCTGGTGCAGGGTGTATTCACGGACGGGCTCGCCCTCGTCCTCACCCAGGAACACCGGCAGCAGGTTCACGCTGTCCTCGCCGGCATCTTCGGGCAACGCCGCGCCGGTCAGCGCGGCGATCGTGGCCATGAGATCGGTCAGGCAAAGGGTCTGGTCGCTGACGGTTCCGGCGGGAACCCGGTTCGGCCAGCGTATTAGAAAGGGAACCCGGTGACCTCCCTCCCAGTTATCCCGCTTCACTCCCCGCCACGGCCGGGCGCCGTCGTGATCGTGATCCCGGCGCATGGCGAGTACCGTCGGCACCTCGGGACCGTTGTCGCTGGTGAAAATCACGAGCGTGTTTTCCTCGAGTCCATGGGCACGCAGGGCCTCCATCAACCGGCCGACAACGTGATCCATCTCGAGAATGAAATCTCCATGCGGTCCCGCCCCGCTCCTGCCCTGGAATTCCCGGCTCGGGAACGAGGGCAGATGGACCGCCTGCATGGAATGGAAGAGAAAGAAGGGCTGCCCGGCCCGCTCGCCGACATGCTCCTCGAGGAAGTGAAGGCTGCGCCGCAGGAAAACCTGGTCGATCTCCTCGAGGTCGAACCCGGGCGCGTGCATACCCGGCCGGTTGTCCCGCGAATAGTCGTGCTGGGGCAGGCCGGTCTTGTCGAGAATTCCGGTGGGAGGAACGGGAATCCGGTCGCCCTCGATGAAGGCGTAGAGCCAATCGGTCGTGGGACAGCAAGCGGTGCCGAAGAACTCGTCGAAGCCGCGGTGAATCGGCGCGTCGGGAATCGCCCGGGAGAAGTCGATACGCCGCACCGCCGGGAGCCCGTTCTCGCAGATGGGCTGGCCCTGCCGATCGAGAAAGGTGAGACCGATGTGCCATTTCCCCACCAGCGCGCTGTGATACCCCCGCGTCTGCAGCAACCCGCCAAGGGTGAGTCGCCCCTCCTCGATGAGACAGGGACCTCCCGCTCCGTCGAACACCCCGCGCATCCCGGTTCGAAAGGCCATGCGACCGGTGAGAATGCTGTATCGCGTCGGCGTGCAGACTGTCGAGGGACTGTGGGCATCGGTGAACCGCATGCCCTCGGCCGCGAGCCGATCGAGATGAGGCGTCGCCACTTTCGACTCCGGGTTGTACGAGGCAACATCGCCATAGCCGAGATCGTCGGCCAGGATCAGCAGAATGTTGGGACGATCGGTCGCGCCGGCACCCTGGTGACCGAATGCGAAAACGAAACACGGGACGAGGCAGAGGATCCGGATCATGACATCCGTGAGTCTACCCGGGCGAAAGACGGAAGAAAACCGCATTTCCCGAACCGTGAATGGCCCACCACCGCTCGGTTTCACGCCTCTTCCACGTTGACAGATCCAGGGCCTTCCGGAGACAATCGGCAAGCCGTGCCGATCGATATCGACCACCCCGACGCCATGAACCGCCCCTTCCCTTTCCTGCCCCTGCTCTTTCTCCTCGGCCTCGCCTCCTGCGTTTCGAACGATGTCGATTACAGCCACCTCGAGCGGGACCCCGGAGCGCTGGGACAACGCACCGGCTACGCCGACGCCCTCGCCGGTCGCGACGATGACTACACCCGCCACCTGCACAAGCTGCATCCCGACGCGGACGAGGAGGATTTCGAGGACGCCTACGACGATGCCTACGAGGAAGGCGAGGACGAGTTGGAGGAACGGGAGGAGCGCCGCGAATCCGCCCTCGGCCGCGCCTACGACGATGGCTACGCCGTCGGCGAAATCGACCGCGAACGCGGTCTGAGCCGGGATCCCTACCGACACGACGACGCCGACATGGGATCGTCACGCCTCAGCCGCTCCTGGATCGACGGCTACCGGGACGGGTGGAACGGATACTGAGACTGGGAAAGGGTTGGCGAGAGTCGCCCGGCTCCGCCTGGCTGAAAACCACGAATGAGCCCGAATTCCACCGCCGAATTTCAAATGGATCGGCGTGAATGCGTCTCCACTCGCGGCGAACCTTCGAATCCTGTTCAGCGGTCCTAGGCCGCTTCCTCCCTGACGATGTGATCGTCGCCGACACCGAGTTGGTGGAGATCATCGATCACGTCTTCGACCATCTCCGGTGGCCCGCAGACGTAGAAGTGCTGGTGGAAGTCGCCGACCTTGTCTTTCAGGAATTCCTTGTCGATACGACCGGTCTCGTAGGTGGCGCTCTCTTCCTCGGTCACCGTGTAGAGCGCGTCGTCACCGAAGAGGCGTTTCAGTTCGCCGGCGAGGATGACGTCGTCCTCGGTCCGGTTCGAAAAGAGAAGCCGGTTCCCCTCCAGTTCCTCGCGCTTCTCGAGATCGCGAAAGATGGCGATGAACGGGGTAACGCCGGCGCCGCCGGCAATGAAGACTCCGGGGCCCCGGTATTGGATCGCTCCCCAGGGTTCGCCGATGATGAGTTCGTCGCCCACCTCCAGTTCGGCGAGTCGGTCCGTCACCCCGTCGCGTTCCGGGTAGATCTTGATGGTGAACTCGAGATTGGGATCCGAGGGCAGCGAGGTGAAGGTGAAGGGACGTTTCTCGTCCTTCCACCCGTCCTTCGCGATGGCCACCTCGGTGGCTTGGCCGGGCTGGAACTCGTATCCCTCGGGTTTGCGGGTCACGAACCGGCCCACGTTGCGGGTGACTGCTTCGACTTCCAGGATTTCGACGTGGAATTGTTTCTCTTCGCTCATGCAGCCCTTCAGACGCTGCATTCGTTCCCATCCTCCCCCATTTCTCCAAGCCCCTCGTTTCCAGCCCCTTGGCTCCCGACGAAACCTGGGCAACCACCTTCAAGAGTTGCGATCCGCACGATTCGATCGTGCAGGAATCGCCGGTGAATCATACCAAATCCAAGAAATCACCTGACGATTCAGGGAAGGCAGAAAAGGGGATTCAGCCTTCGGCGTTTCTCGGAGATTCGGGTCGGTTCTCCCCGGTTGCTTCGTTGCTCGTCGGTTGCGATGCCCGCATCGCGTCCTCCTCGTGCCTCGCCCCGAGAAAAACCGCCTCCGAAAATCGTCAGGTTCTTTCTCGGAAATGGTATTATCCGTGGGGCCTACTTCCGCAACGCTTCCAGTTCCGCCGTCAATTCGCGGAATTCCTCGAACTTCTTCTGCATCCGTTCCACGGTCTCCCGGTATTCTTCGCTCTTCCGGTCCGCCGTGTCGCGCTTTTCTCGTAGGGCCTTGATCTCCACTGCCAGTTCCCGGCGCTTGTCGGAGATGTCCTGCAGCTTCATGCCGCTCTCATCCACCACATCCGCCCAGTCGTCGGTGCGAAAGACGGAAGCGGGCAGGCCCTCGCTG
>JAUIGT010000099.1 GCA_030432615.1 Verrucomicrobiia bacterium | reverse complement strand
ATTGGCGAGCAGCGAAACGCCGCGCCGATTGGCGGCCAGTTGGGCGTGAAGGTCCGCGAGATTGTCGGCGAGATGACGAGTCGGGAAAGGGGCATCGCGGGTGAGAAGCGATTCGATTTCGTCGAAGCGCGAGCGTCCCTCGGAAACGAGGTGGGTGGGAGCGATGACGACGCTTTCCTGGGCGAGCGAACGCGCGTCGGGAGGCATGGATCCGGGCGAGATGCCGCCGATCTCCGCGTGATGCGCCCGATTGGCCACGTAGCCGATCAGGTCGGGCGCATGGGTGTCGTCGGTGAAGACCGGCGTGATCAACGTGACGTCGGGCAGGTGGGAGCCGCCGAAACCGGGATGATTCGTGATGACGGTATCGCCGGGGCGCATCGGGAGCGCTTTCGCCACTTCGCGGACACAGAGGCCGAGGGCGCCGAGGTGAACGGGAATGTGGGGGGCATTGACGACGAGTTCGCCGGAGGCGTCGAGCAGGGCGCAGGAAAAATCGGCCCGCTCCTTCACGTTGGTGGAGACGGCGGAGCGTTGGAGCATGGCGCCCATCTCCTCGACCAGGTTCTCGAAGCGGTGGCGGAAAAGCTCACGTTCGATGGCGGTCTCCGGTTTCTCGGTTTTCGGTTCTTCGGTCTCCGGTTGGGAAACGGGGGCGCGCTGGATGATGAGGCTTCGGTTCGCGGCGACGGTTGCGGTCCAGCCTGCTTTGAGAAAAAGGGTGCTGAAGGGGTCCTGGATGACGCGCGGGCCAATGATGGTGGTGCCGGTGTCGAGGGCGGCCCGATCGAGAAAGGAAGAGGGTTGGGTGCCGGAGTGAACAGGGTTGGGGGACGGGGCGTGCTCTGCCGGCAAGTCGTCCGGGGCGGGCGAGACGCCCGCGCTCCCAGTGGTCGGCTCGTCGTCCGGGGCGACCAAGGATGGTCGCGCTCCCGTGGCGACGACGACGCGGAGGGTGACGAGTTCGATGGTGCGTGCCGGATCCGGCGGGTAGCCGAAGATGGATTCGTATTGGGCGCGAAACACGCGGGCGAGGGAGTCGGGCGATTCGATCTCGCAGGTGAGGGTGGAGTCCTGGCCGGTCAGACGAAGTTCGGCCAGTTGGCGCCGAATGTGCAGATCGGGCTCGGTGCCGAGATCGTCGCGGAGTTTGTCCCCGGCTTCCTCGGCGAGTTGTTGCAAGATCTTCCCGATTTCTTCGAGATCGTCGTCCAGCGGCGCCAGGATCTGCCGCTCGGCGAAGCGCTCGACCTCGGCGTGTTGAATGCCGTAGGCGCTGAGAAGCCCGGCTTCGCGGGGGACGAGCACGGTCGTGATGCCGAGCTTTTCGGCGATGTCGCAGGCGTGGAGGGGGCCGGCGCCTCCGAAGGCGACGAGCGCGTATTCGCTCGGATCGGCGCCTTCGCGGATGGAGATGGTGCGAATGGCGTCGGCCATCTGCTCGGTGGCGATGGCGGCGAGGCCGTGGAGAAGTGACTGGTGAGAAGTGTTGAGTGAGGAGTGGCCGGAGCCGGTCGCCGGTGAGGTGGCTCCCATTTCATTGGCCAACTCCTCGAGGGCGGTCCTGGCGGCGTCGATATTTTCTTTGCCGATGGGAATGCCGAAGTTGTCGGGATCGATGCGGCCGAGGAGGAGGTTGACGTCGGTAATCGTCAACGGGCCTCCGCGTCCGTAGCAGGCGGGGCCGGGATCGGCGCCGGCGGACTCGGGGCCGACACGAAGACCGGATTCGGTCCACTGGCAGATGGAGCCGCCGCCGGAAGCGACGGTTTCGATCCTGAGCGCGGGCGAAAGGAGGCGGGCGTCGCCCACTTTCTGCTCGAAACGGTAGTGGAAGTCGCCGTCGTAGCGGGCCACGTCGGTGCTGGTGCCACCCATGTCGAAGGTGATGATCTTGTGGAATCCGAGCGACCGGGCGGCGGTGGCGGCACCGACGACGCCTCCGGCGGGGCCGGACAGGAGCGAGTCCTTGGGGCGGTAGCCGGAGACGGGCTCGAGTCCTCCGGCGGAGGTCATGGTCAGGAAATCGCGTTGCCCGCCGAGGGCGCTGGTGATGTGATCGAGAAAACTCCGCATCACCGGCGTGAGGGTGGTATCGACGACGGCAGTTTCCGCTCGTGGGAGAATTCGAATCAGTGGCGCGAGTTCGCTGCTGAGGGAGACGTGTTCGAAACCGAGCCGGAGAAGAGCGTCGCGAAGGGCGATCTCATGCTCGGGATTGCGGTAGGAATGCAACAAGGCGACGGCGGCGACGCGAATGCCGGCGTCGAGCGCTTCGCGGGCCTCGGACTCGAAGGCGGGATCGAGAGGCGTGAGGACGTTTCCGGCGGCGTCGAGTCGTTCCCCGATCTCGATAACGCGCTCGTGGAGTGGAGTCGGTCGATTATGGGCGAGGGCAAAGAGGTCGGGGCGCCGCTGGTCGCGGATCACCAGGAGATCGGCAAACCCCCGGGTGACGAAGAAGGCGACGGGGGCGCCTTTTCGCTCGAGAAGCGCATTGGTGCCACGGGTGGTGCCGAGGCGGAAATCGAGGGGCGGGAAGGCGTCGCGTGGCCCGGTTCCGGTGAGCAGGCGAGCGCCGAGGACGGGGGCTTCCTCGCCGGTGAAAAGGTCGATGGCGGAAGGGGCGTGGGGCGTGGGGCAGGGGGCTCGGAGCCGGAGTTTGGAGCAGGCCTGATTCCAGTCCGCGATTTCGAATTCCTGCCCGTCGATGGTGGCGCGGAAGCCGGAGAAGAATCCGTCGGGAGTGTGCCAGCCTTCGGGGACGTCGAGGCGAAGCGTCGTTTCATCGATCCGTTCCGAGACGGAGACACGGAGGCGTCCCGAGGACAGGACTTTGACCAGTTTTCCCTCTCCCAGCGAGGCGCCGGGAGGAATGCCGAAGCAATCGGTGAACGTGCCGCCGGTGTCGGCGCTGATCTGCCAGGAAGCCATGAAAAATCAAACCGCTGATTGGCGCTGATCTTCGCTGATGATCCCTGGCCGCGCCACCGGGGAATCTCAAGTTTCCTGTGGATAGAGACTGTTTTCCTGAATGAAGTCAGCCACCGAGGCGGGCAGCCAGCCTGATTCGCCGCGCCCCTCGCGGATGGCAGTGGCGGAGGCGGGATGCTCGAACTCGAGAAAGGTTGCCCGCCAGTCGGGGCGGGGATGGGCTTCCGAACCGTTTCGGGTGACGACGATGAAGTCCAGCCACTGGCGCAGCTTTTCCGATTCCGCCCAGCGATCGAGCTGTTCCCATTGGTCGGCGCCGACGATCCAGTTGAGCCGGGAGTCGGGCTCGGTATCGCGGAAGTGTTTCGCCGTCTGCCACGAGTAGGAGGGCGGGTCGCGATCGATCTCGAAACGGGATACGGAGGCCCAGTCGGACCAACCCCGTTCCGCCAGGGCGAGTTCGAGCATGGAGAAGCGCTGCTCCGAGGTCGCGTGAGTCTCCGAATCCTTGAACGGGGAGCGCGCGCAGGGCACGAAGATGACCCGGTCGAGACGGCAATGCTCGCGCGCTTTTTCGACCAGGTCGAGATGTCCGTTGTGAACGGGATCGAAGGTGCCGCCGAAAAGGGCGAGGCGCTGCGTGCCGGGAGCCACGGATCAGAATCTCGGACCGGGCTCGCGGATCATGCCGAAGCAGGCCCGGACCAATGCCATGAGTGCGAGCAGAGCCGCGACGAGGCCGAACCAGAAAGGCGCGGTGCTCAGATGGTCGAGCAGGACGACCGGATCAGGCGCCGGAGCCCCTGGTTTCAGTTCGGTTCCCAGGGCGCCGATGGACCGTAGCCCGATGGAGGTGAAGAACATGCCGGCGGCCAAGCCGAAGAGGCAGGTGCCGATGAGCGCGTGCAGGGGCCAGCGCGATCGGCCGTAGCGACTCGTGAAGGAAAGACAGAAAAAGAGAATGCCGGCGAGGAGAACGAGAAAGAGCAGGGTCTTTCCCGTCGCACCGAGCGCCGCCAGGGAGGGAAAGGCGGGCGCGAGGGAGTAGCTGTGCGTGGGCATTCCCGGAATCTGCCAGATCCGTCAGTAGACGTCACGTCGATAACGCTTGTCCTTGCGCATCTGCTCGACGTATTCGGCGGCCCCTTCGACCCCGAGTCCGCCGTGCTCGGCGATGGCGTCGTGGAGCGCCTTGTCGACATCCGGAGCCATCCGCTCGGCATCGCCGCAGACGTAGACGATGGCGCCCTGCTGGAGCCATTCCCAGATCTCGGCACCGTGCTCGGTGATCTTGTGCTGGACGTAGATCTTCTCGGCCTGGTCGCGCGACCACGCGGTGGTCACTTTGTCCAGAGTGCCGTCCTCCAGGTACTGGTCCCATTCGTCGGCGTAGAAGTAGCAGGAGTCGGCGTGGATTTCGCCGAAGAACAACCAGGCTTTGCCCTTGGCCTTGGTGGCCTGGCGATGCTGGAGAAACGCGCGGAACGGGGCGATTCCGGTGCCGGGACCGATCATGATGACGGGCACGTCTTCCTCCGGCTCGGGCAGGCGGAAAGCCTTGCCGGGTGAGATGAAGCAGGGAACCACCGTCTCCTCGTCGGTGCGCTGGGCGAGCCAACTGGAGCAGACACCCTTTCGCTGGCGGCCGTGGCTCTCGTACTGGACCAGGGCCACGGTGAGGTGGCATTCGTTGGGCTTCGCTTCCAGGCTGGATGCGATGGAATAGAGGCGGACGTTGAGCTTCTTGAGAATGTCGATGAACTCCTGCGGCTCCCATTTCACACTCGGGAACTGCAGCAGGCAGTCGATGATCTCGCGTCCCCAGAGGAAGTGGGTGAGGGCGTCCTTGTGATCGGGCTGGAGCAGGCGGGCGATGTCCTCGGCGGCGTCCCCGGCCTTCTCGACGAGCTTGTTGAGAAACTTCTTGTCCGGGGCGGTGATGGCGCAGCTCTCGGTCAGGGCCTGCCGGACGGACATCTCGACCTTGTTGGGATCGGTGACCACCTCGTCGCCGGTGAAGTGGAGAGCGGCGAGCACATCCTCGACCAGGGCGGGATCGTTGTGGGGAAAGACGGCCAGGGAATCACCCGGCAGGTATGGCAGCCCCGAGTCCTGGAGATCGAGCTCGAAATGCCAGGTCTCCTTCTCGTCGCATCCCTCCGTCAGGAGCTTTCGCCGGGCGATCCGGGCGAGGAGGGGATTCTTGCGATTGAAGACCGGGGCGGTGGAAGACGCGTCGTTGCTCATGGTTGGTGAAACTGTAAAGAGAGGGCGGGGACTCGCAAGCAGTTCCCGCGCCAGAAGACAAGGAGGCGTCAAGCGAGGGCAGAAGTGTCCGGCTTCCCGGAGAGAGGTCGGCAGTCGGGCAAGACGGTTGACGGGCACGCTCCGGGTCTGCGATGCTCCCTGCCTATGCTTCCCCGTTTCCTCGCCATTTTCGTGGTGCTCTTCTGGATGGTTTCCACCGGATGGCTGGTGCGCTCGATCTGGTTCGAGGAGGAATACCAGTTCGAGCCGGTTGCGGCGGAGGAGGCGCTGGGGGCATTCTTCCAGTGGAACGATTCCTCGACCCTCACGGTGCTGCACGAGGGACAACCGATCGGGCAGATGATCATGAATGCGTCGGAGGGGCAGGACCCGCGGACCGGGGAATTCCTGCGGGGATTTTCCACCAAGGGAACGCTGGACGAGGGGCGGGGCAGCCTGAGCGGCGCCGGCCTGGAAAACCTCGCCGGAGCGACTTGGCGGGTGGCCACCCGGTTCGATGAACAGACCGAGTTGGAGGCGTTCGAACTGGTCATCTGGGTGCCCCGGCAGGCTCTCGATCTCCGGGTGGAGCTGGCCGGGGATCCTCCGCAATTGGCGGCGCGCGCCACCATGGCGGAAACGGTGCTGTTGGAAGTCGGGCAGTTGTCGGCCGATGTCGATTCGTCTCCGGGGAGAGGAAAGGACGGGGCGTCCAAGCCGACGGGCGCGTCCGTTCTCCCGCCCGCGGCCGCCGCGGGATGGCTGCCGGGAGGAGCGATGCTGGCCGACGAGTCCGCCTGGCGTCCCCGGATCGAGGCGAGCCGGGGAGTGATGAAGGTGGCGGGAAGTGATCAGCCCGTCTATCTCGTGAAGGTAAGTTTCGGGCAGGACGAGCAGGCGACTCCGTTGCGCCTGTATTTCTCGGAGGCCGGCGAGCCCTGGCGGATCGATACCGGATGGGGTTTCGAAGCGATTGCGGATGTCCTCATCCCGGTGGAGGATCAGCTCCCCTGATTCGAAGTCCCATGATCGAAACCCGCGACCTCTCCATGAACTACGGGCGCCTCAAGGCGCTCGATCGGCTCAACCTCGACATCGGGAAAGGGGAGTTCTACGCTTTCCTCGGTCCCAACGCCGCCGGCAAGACGACGACCATCAAATTGTTGACCGGCCTCCTGCGACCCACCGCGGGGCAGGCGAGGATCTGCGGGTTCGACATCCAGGAGAACCCTCTCGAGGCGAAGCGGAGAATCGGCTATGTGCCCGACGTGGCCGAATTTTATGACAAACTGACGACGCTGGAATTCATGGCCTTCATCGGGGATCTCTTCGAGGTCGAGGCGGAGGCCGCCAAGCGTAGGACGGGCGCCTTGATCGAGCGTTTTTCGCTCACTTCCTACACCACCCAACGAGTGGAGAATCTCAGCCACGGAACCCGCCAGCGGCTGGCGATCGCGTCGGCCCTGCTGCACGAGCCGGAGGTGATCATCATCGATGAACCGATGGTGGGACTGGACCCGCGTAACGCCCGGGTGGTGAAGGAGGAACTCAAGGAACGCAGCCGTGCGGGGACCACGATTTTCCTCTCCACTCACCTCCTCAACGTCGCCGAGGAATTGGCCGATCGGGTGGGGATCATCAACCACGGCAGGCTGATCGCGCAGGGCACGGTAACCGAGCTGAGAAAGGAGCGGGAGAAGGACGGGGGGAGTCTGGAGGAAATCTTCCTGGCGATGACGGAGTCCGCCATCGCCGAGGGCGCCACCGTTTCCGAGCCCTGAACTTTCCCCCGAATTTTTCTTTACAGGGGCTTGGTTTTGCCTCAGAACATCCGCCTCACATTAACACCCCCTGATGATCGGAACTTCTTTCAAGATGAAATCGCCTTTTCGCTCCAAAAACCCCTGGCTGATGTTCGCAACGACGGCGGTTTTCGCCGCCACGACCGTAGCCCTCTTCGCAGAGGAGGCAGCCGGGGAGGCAGCCGCTGAAGCCGAACAGCAAACTCTCTGGGACCTCATCGCCGCGGGTGGCTGGGCCATGTATCCGCTGGGACTTTTCTCCGTCTGCATGATCACGCTGGCGGTCTACAACGCGATGCAGCTGACCCGCAAGAAGTTCACGCCCCCGCTCCTGCAGCAATCGATTCTCTCGCACATGAGCGAAGTGCGGGTCCGCAGCGCCATCGAGGAAGCCGCCGAGAGTCCCTCCTACCTGGGACGCATGATGGCGACCGCCCTGCCGCATGTGGATGCCACCGAGCCCGAGACCCTCGGCCGGGAAAAAGTGGAAGACGCGGTGGCGGATTTCGCGGTGAAGGAAAACCCGAGCTACATGTCGTGGATCGGTTACTTCTCCGTCATCGCCCAGGCCTCGCCCATGGTCGGTCTTCTCGGAACCGTTTCCGGGATGATCAAGGCGTTCCAGACCCTGGGGATCAGCGGCGGTTCCGATCCGGCCAAGCTGGCGGCGGCGATCTCGGAAGCGCTCATGACGACGGCCACCGGTCTCGTGGTTGCCATTCCCTGCCTTTTCTGTTTCTATTTCTTCAAGAACAAGTTCAACAGGCTTGCGACCGAGGCTCAGGACACCATGACCGAGTCGATGGATGCGGCGATCGCCACGGTGAACGCCGACCAGCAACTGGCCAAGGTGCCCGAGGGCATCGCGGAAGCTTGAGGAACCGGTTCTTCGAGCGGGTCGAAAGACCTCGCGGAACCGCCAGGCTGACGGGCCTCCCACTCTCGGAGGCCTCCTCGATCGGGGTTCCGCCGGGAAATCCGGCTCGGAGCGTTTCTCCCTGAATCTCTACCTGCGCGCATTATGGCCTCGGAAAAACTGAGACGGGTCCAAGGTGACGAGGGCGAAGAGCTGACCATGGACATGTCGCCCATGATCGACCTCGTCTTCCTCCTCCTGATCTTCTTCATGGTGAGTTCCCACCTCATCATCGTTCGCATCGACAAGAACGTGAAGCCGCCGACCGCCGACAAAGCGCAGGTGGCGGAGAACTCCCACGGCCGTATCGTGGTCAACGTCTACGGCTTTCACGACGACCTCGATCCCTCTCTCCACGGGAAGATCTTCGACGAGGACGGCAACGAACTGGAGACATCCGACCAGATCACCGACTACGTCGATCGGATCGCCCAGCGCTACGCGGAGAGCGAGGCCGACCTCGTGCCCCGGCTCCACCTGCGCGCCGACAAGACGACCGACACCCGCCTGATCAAGAAGGTCGTCCAGGCCTCGGCCGCGGCCGGGGTGGTGGACGTGATCTTCGGCAGCTACGTGGTGGAACGCTGAGGCTTTCGCGAACCTTTTCCCAATCCCCAAATCCCCCCGAACATGTCCCGACGCCGTCGCCAAGCTCCGAAGGAGGAAGATCCAGGGCTCGATATGTCGTCCCTGATCGACGTCAGTTTCCTGCTGCTGATCTACTTCCTGGTGACCTCCACGCTCGATCCCAAGGAAGCCGATCTCGGCATGAAGCTTCCCACCACGGAATCGTCCGCCTCCAACCCGGTGGAGATCGATCAGATGACCATCGAAGTGAACTCCGAGGGCCACATCATCGTGGACCAGGAAGTGCTCGATACCGATGCCGACGATCGCAAGGTCCCGTTGCTCTCCGCCAAGATCGGTGAATACGCCCAGGCCGCGCAGCTGACGAACTCGCAGCCCATCGTGGTGGTCTCCGCCGATGACGCCGCCAAGGGGCAACGGTTCGTCGATGTCCTCAACGCGCTCGCCGCGGCCGGCATCGAGAATGTCACCATCACCGGGTTCACCGAGAACTGATCCGCCCTTCGCTCCCATAGTCCCGATGCGTTCCGTCCCGATCCGATTCACCTCACGACGCAGCCGGGCGATCGCGCTCACTGCGGCGGGTGAGGTTTCCGAGCCCCGGCTCGAGCTTTCCTCGCTGGTCGATGTGGCCTTCCTGCTGCTGACTTTCTTCCTGCTCACCTCGACGCTGGATCCGAAGGAGGCCGACATTGGCATCACGATGGTCCCTTTCGCCGATACTCCCGCGAAGAACGTGGTGGTGCCGGAGGACTGCCGGATCAGCATCGACGCTGGCGGCGTGGTGCGCTGCGGCGAGTCCATCGTCGAGGCGAACCCGGATAGCCGGCGACTGGACCAGTTGTTCCGACATCTCGAGAGCATCCGACTCGCCGACACCATGAGCCGCACCGAGACGCCGACTCGCGTGATCGTGGAGGCGGCCGACGAGGTTTCCGGCCAGCGACTGGTGGACGTGATGAACTGCCTGGCCAGGGCGGGCATGACGAACGTGGTGCTTGAAGGATTTCGCGATTGAATCCGTCCTACGGTAGACGCGTCGCGTGCCGCGAAGGTGACTCGATCCCTTCGCCAATGAATTTTTCGCGTTTTCCCTGCGGTATTGCTGGCCAAACGAGGAGCGCTTTCGATAAGATGCCGGCCCTTTCTCCCATCCCCTGATTTTTCCCGATTTTCGACCCGAGAATATGAGAACGATGACTCCCCCCAGGAATCGAAACTTCCCGAAATTCCCCGGCATCCAGTCTGCCGGGGTGCTGCTTGCGGCACTGGTGCTTTGGATGCCGATCCAACGAACCGCGGCCCAGGACGAGGAGGACCTCAGCGTGGAATCCCTCTATCGCTCCGCCGCCGAACTGGCGGTGGAGGGCAAGTTCGCCGAGGCGGTGGAGAAATACGAGAAGCTGTTCGACCTGGCGGGCGAGTTCCTCTGCGAGGACTTCGGTCCCCAGGCGGGCGGGATCGTGTTCGACTACGGCAGTGTGCTGCTGCAGATGCAGGAATGGGAAAAGGCCCGCGATGCCTTCGAACGCTGCCATTTCTTCAAGGAAAAGGAATGCGAGAAGTCGAAGGTCCAGAACGAGAACCTCCGCGAGGACCTCGCCCTGTTCCAGTGGGGTTTCTGCGAATCCCAACTCGGCAATGACGCTCGCGCGCTGGAGCTTTACGACCAATACCTGGAGCGGGCCAAGACCAAGCCCGAGGAACTCGCCAAGGTGCGCAACGCCTTCAAGCTGCGTCGGGGTGCCTCGCTGGTGAAGGTGGGGCGGCTCGATGAGGGCGCCGCCGAGATCAAGGAACTCTTCGACAAGCGCGAGGAATGGCAGGTCAGCTCCCAGTTCCTGATGCAGGGGCTGCTGGAGATGGGGCTTGGTTGGATCGAGCAGGCCCGCAAGGCGCCGAGTGCCGAGGCCATCACCCAGATTGAAGTGCAGGGGAACCTTTTCCTCGACCAGAACGCGGAGGTCCTCAACGTGAATCCCGTCGACAAGTTCCGCTTCGGTTTCATCGATCGCTTCAAGAAGCTCGGGTTCGATTCTTCGGAGGCCGGCATGCAGACCCTGGCGCTTCGCTTCTACTCGATGGTTCCGCCCTTGGAAGACGTGCTCTACGACATCAACGGACGCGTCCAGATCCTGCCCGGCCAGACGGCGCCGGCCGCCTACCAGCAGATCATCGATCAGGTGACCGAGCAGATGAACAAGCCGGTCCCGCCGGATGTCGAGATGCAGCGCCTCACCGCACGAGCCTACGAGTTGATCGGGAACTACATCGCCCCCCGGGAGATCTACCGGCACCTGGCGGAATACTATCCCGAGATCCAGCAGGAGCGTCGCGCCGAGATCCTTCACGAGGCGGCCCGCTTCTCCACCATGCTGGGCGACTACTCTTCGGCCCAGTATTTCGGGGAGATCTTCATGGCGGAGATGCCGGATCACCGTCTTCGGGACAACGTGGCCGTCTACATGCTGCAATCCCTTTTCTCCTCGCAGCAATTCGAGGAGGTGGTGCGGATCTGCGAAACGGTGCGCGAACGATTCAAGTTGGGTGATGAACAGCGCGAGCTTCCGGATGCTCTCTATGGCTTGGCTCTCTATATGCTCGGGCGCTACGAGGATGCGCAGACCGCGTTCGACGAATACGCCAAGACCTACGAGAATACGCCCAACCGGGAGATGGTGATGTACCACCGGGCCAACAACCGGATGATCCTCCAGGATTTCCGGATGGCGGCCGAACTGGCGCACGAGTTCCAGCAGGAGTTCCCGAACTCCGAGAAGTTCTTCGACCTTTCCCTCGCCGACATGGCCCTCTGCCGCTACAACCTCGAGGATTACACTGCGGCCATCGCGGCTGTCGAGCAGCTGGAGGAGAATCATCCCGATTCCCAGGCTCTCGATCGCTCGCTCGTGATCAAGGGCGATTCCCTCATCGTGCGCAGCGACGAAGTCGAGGAGGAGGAGGAGCAGAACAAGCTCCGCGCCGACGGTCTTTCCGCCTACCTGGCGGCGATCGAGAGCGCCCGCAACCTGGAAGCGACCGGAAAGAACATCGATGCCCACAAGGCGGTGGTCTCCGAGGCCTCCGCCAAGGCCATCGACCTCTACGTGACCGACGAGAAGTGGGAGGAAGCCGTCGCTCTCTACGACGCGTTCTTCCCCGGTTACGAGGGCACCTTCTACGAGCCGCAGGTTTCGGTCTACACCATGGACGCCCTCGAGGCGGTGGGCCGCGGCGAAGACGGGCTCAAGCAGATCGAGAAGATGATCATCGTGCTCGGCAATCGTCCGCCCGAGGACCAGGATCTCGAACTCCTGCGCCAGGCCCTCGGTTCCTATTCGGAGGCCTCCGTGCGGATTCGCGGGGCCGAACAGACTCTGGGTACGCTCGCCGACTTCCCCGGGCTCGATCCCTCCAACGTGGCGCTCGTGACCTGGATCAAGATGCAGAAAGTCATCGTCCTCCAGGGCATGCGGGCCGAGGCCCAGAAGGATACTCCGGAATACGCCGCCATTCAGGGCAGGATCGACCAGGAGTTCAAGGACATGGAGCAGTTCGAGGTCAAGGACCTTTCCGAGATCGCGCTCAACATGATCGGTCGCTACCTCGCCGGCAGCGACAACCCCTTCCTGGCGGTGCGCTACTTCGAGGAATTGCTCGTCCGCGACAATCCCGACGCGGAGCAGTACAAGGCGGTGGCCGACCTGGAACTGGGCCGGATCGAGGCGCGCCGTCCCGACAAGGCCGCCCAGAATTCGGCCCGCGAGCGCTACAAAAGGGTCATCGACAAGTATGGCGACCCGGCGCTCGTTCCCGAAGCCTGGCTGGAGCTGGGCCGGGTGGACATGAAGCTCGAGCGCTGGGAGGATGCCAAGGACGCCTTCGCCACCATCAACAAGAACAAGAAGTGGCTGAAGCCCGAACAACGTGCCGAGTCCAACTTCAGCTACGGTATCTGCCTTGAGAAGGTGGGCGACATTGGCGGAGCCTTCCAGGCGTTCAACATCGTGTGGGTGACCTACGAGAAATACCACGAATGGGCGTCGCAGGCCTTCGAGAAGGTCATCGAGCTCGGCTTCCAGGATGCCGAGGCGAACATCCTGGATCCCATCGCGTTGCGAGCCAAGAAGATCGAGTTCTACAAGCTGCTGAAGAAGAAAGTCTACCAGTGGCAGAACTTCGATACCGACGCCTATCGTCGTCTCGAGCGCCGGGTGCCCGAGATGCGCAATGAACTGGGCATCACGCCGGAGGAGGAGAAGCAGATCGACTTCGAGACCGGTCTCGACCAGGTCGAACAGCCGGGACAGGCCAAGTGAGGAGGAAACGAACCACGAAGCGACCTCATCCGACAGGGTTCACTGAACGATTCAACAGGGTTAGATCCGACATGAAAAACACTTCCATTTTCTCGCTCGCCAACGCGGTGCTGGTTTCGGCGCTGGCCGCCGGCGCCATGCTGGGAACGGCCGCGGCACAGCAGCCGGCCAACACCAACGAACTCAGCGCGATGTTGTTGACGGCCGACAACAAGCGTCAGCGTGGTTTCGTGCAGAACTCCAACGAGAACGGGGTTCTCTTTTCCCTGGTGCAGGGCGCTCCCGGTAAGGGCTACCGCTGGGACACGGAAGCGAAGGCGGTGGCGTTCGACGACGCCGACGAGATCATGCGCGAAGCGCGGGCGGCCTTCCTCCAGGGCAATTACGAGTCGGCGGCCGAGCAGTTCGCCACCATCGCGGACCAGTATGTCATCGCCGCCTACGTGCCCAGCAATTTCGCGACCGAGGCGCGCTACTACCACATCGAATCCCTCCGCCTGCTGGGGCGCTGGGACGAGATCGCCCCGGTGCTGGATACCCCGACCGCGGTCACCATTCCCACGAAGCTCAGCGAATACTATCAGCCGCAGTTCAAGATGAACCAGCTGTGGGCCGCGCTGGGGGCGGGCAATCTCGATCCCGTGAAGGCCGAGATCCAGTCGCGCCAGATTCCGCAGACCGGTGCCGCAAAATTGCTCAACTCACCGGCCTACACGCAGATGCCCACGCGCGAACTGGTGCAGGTCACCTTCATGAATGCCAAGGTGAACGAGGCGGCGGGCGAACTGGACAAGGCGCTCGCCGACTACTACCGGACATTCTCCTTCACCTACGCCAGCGATCGAACGCTGGCTGATCTCTCCATGCAGGCCGCGCTCGCCATCCAGGCGAAGAATCCGGCCCTGCAGGAGGAGGAGCCGAGCCCGGCCATCTTGCGCCAGATGCAGAGCTTGGCCTTTCTCTACAAGAACGCCTTCAACCAGGGCGCCATCGACTCCGCCTACGAGGCCTTCGCGGTGAAACCCGATCTGCCCAAGCCGCCGCCGACGAAGAAGGAGGAGGGAGCCGAGAAAGCTGGAGACGGCGACGCCGCTGCCGCGGAGCCCGCCACGGGTGGAGAGAAGAAGGGAGAACCCGCCAAGACCGAGCCGAAGCCGGACGGCGAGAAGAAGGAGTGATCAGTCACGCGCCCTGCACGGAGCGTGAAACGAGGCCCTTCGGCGAATTCACCGGGAGGAACCGATCAGGGGCGGCTTCACCAAGCCGCCCTTCACATATAAGGCACGGATCAGGCTGAAGGCCCTTGGTAACGGCTGTTCGGGTAGGCGGATCGTGCGCCTCAATCGGGCCGAATCTCGGCCGTTCGTCTTGCGGGTCAGGCCACGTGCTCGTCGGCGAGCGAGTCGTTCACTTCGGTGGTGGCGGCCTCCTCCTCCGCAAGGAGAAAGGCCTTGAACTCCTCCACGGGAATGGCGCGTTCTTCCAGCAGGCAGCGGGAGATCCAGCTGTCCAGCAGCGCGAAATCGGGCTGTTCGCCTTTCTGGTCGAGAATGTGCTGCCAGTCGAATCGATCGACCACGCGGGAGGAGGAAATGCGTCGAAGTCGGAAGAGACTCTGGATGGCCTCGAACTCGCGCGGCATCAGGTTGGCGATGGCGGCGGGCTCGGGCATGTCATCGAGGACATCGCTGTCGAGGCCGAAGGTGGTCACGCCGACACCGAAACGGGCGGCGAATTGCCGGATTTCCTCGACCAGCTGCTCGTCGTCGATGGGAGCGGCCACCATCATTTCGGCGTTGTTGGCCCATCCGGACGCGCTGAGTGCCTGGAAGAGATCCTCCCGCAGGGTGAGGTAGGTGGTCTCCAGTTTCAGCTTCACCGAGGTGAGGCGCAGGGGAGCGTCGCCCATGCGACGGCGCACCTCGAGCGAGCGCGGATTCAGGGCGAATCCACCGTCCTCGGCGACTTCACCGACCAACCATTCGACCGCCACCAGGTCGGGGAATCGCCAGCGGTTGGCGGAGGCGTTCTCGTCCGAGAACGACCGTTCGAAGGCCATCGGAAAGCGGTGGATCGACTCGAAATAGCGGTAAACCACGGCGCGGAACTTGTTGGCCCGGGCGAGGGCCAGGTCCTGATCGCCCGAGTTCATGGAAAACTCTTCGCCCAGCATCGCCTGACTGGCGCCGAGGAGGTTTCGCGCGCTGTTCAGGGAGTGAATCGTGGTGCTGCGGAGGTAGTAACCCTGTCCCTGCTCGA
>JAUIGT010000098.1 GCA_030432615.1 Verrucomicrobiia bacterium | reverse complement strand
AGGAAGACCGGAAGGGGCTGCATCGAGTGGAGGAACTCGCCCGAAGCGGTGCGATTCGGAAGGTGCTGGTTCATGAGGTCTCCCGTCTTGCGCGGAAGAACAGCGTTGCCCACGCGTTCGTCGAGACCTTGGAGGAATTGGGCGTGTCTCTCTACTGGCACCAGCAGGGGATCGAGACGCTTCTTCCCAACGGGAAACGGAATCCCGCAGCGGCCATCATGTTCGCCCTACTGGCGGAGATGGCGCGGGCAGAAAGGGAAACCCTGTCGGAACGAATCAAGTCAGGACTCGATGAGGCAAGAAGGAAGGGCCGGAGACTTGGCCGACCCAAGGGAACAACGCTCTCCAAGAATGAGATGCTGGACAAGCACAGGGACATCTGTCGCCGGCTGCGGGAGGGCCATTCCGTGAGAAATGCCGCGAAGATTACCGGAAAGGGCGTTTCGACCGTTCAACGAGTTAGGGCTTTGCTTGTGGCCTGAAATCAACCAGATTTCGAACTCTGATGAGCAAGATAGAGACAATTCGCAGACTCCGCGAAACCTTCGACGACGCTATCGGCGGGAAGATAGACATCCATGATTGGACTGCGGAAGTACTCTCCGTCCTCACTGAAACGCTTGATAGGGTCGAGGTGAAGGTGGCGGCAGAAAACATCGCTGCTAATGGTCCCAACGGATACTTTCATGACCAAAACGTAGCGAAGATTCGAGGTGCGCTTTCGCGAGCGGCGCTTGCCGCTACGACGGAGGAGGAAAAAGAATCAGTGACAATTCCGCTTACCAAGACGGTTCTGAAGTCGAGCGAATTGATGCCTGAGGCAGGTGGAAGTGAAGGTATGAATCAGAGGGCGGAAATTCCCGCCGAAATTCAGTCCAGTTTGGCTAGGTTCCGTGAAGAACACGGAGAGGGTGAAGCCACCTGCTTCATCATGATGCAATTTGGCAGAACTACCGCACATGAAGGGTTGTTAGAAGCGCTCAAGGATTCTCTGCGAGAGCATGGAATTGAAGCGCTGAGGGCAGATGAGAAAGAATATCACGACGATCTTTTTTACAACGTCCTCACTTATTTGCACGGTTGTCGGTTCGGGGTCGCCGTTTTCGAGAGGATCGAAGAAGAGGCATTTAATCCCAATGTTTCGCTTGAAGTCGGTTATATGATGGCACTTGGTAAACCGGTACTGCTTTTGAAGGACAAGACACTCAAAGCTCTTCAAACTGATCTCGCCGGAAGGCTCTACAAGGTTTTCGATTCTTTGAATCCAGCGGAATCAATTCCAACGGAAGTTGCGAGATGGTTGGGAGACCGAAGACTCACAGGGTCAGGGCGAGGAGGAGGAACTACCACTCACCGTATCCTTGATCCGCTGTGATCAACTGCTCAAGGCGACGGTTCGACCTTGTCTGGAGAGATGGAAAACCACTTTTCCGCCTCCTCAGGCGTCACTCTCTCGCGGTAGTGCTTGAAAGTCATTGCGGGGGAGACATGACCCAACCAGAGGGCGACACGGGCGGCGTCTTCCTCAGCGGCCAAGGCATACGAGGCGAAGGAATGGCGGAGCGCATTGTGCTTCCACTTGATCTTCTTGTTCTTCTCCAGATCCAGATGGAAGGACCAGAGTCTCCGGTAGAAGTTGCGGGGAGAAACTCCGCCAGACCGTTTCCGATAAGGTTTCAACCAAGCGCGGAGCGGGGCGTTGATTGGAACGTAGCGGTGTTGAGCGGTCTTGGAGATTCCGGCATCCACGTCGATTCGCCCCTTCTCGAAATCGAGGTTCTTCCATTGAATTCGTCGGATTTCCTCAACCCGCAGTCCGGCGAACGCACCCAAAGCGATGATCGGAACCAGTTCGGCGGGAGCTTCTTCGAGAATGGTCTTCAGTTCCTCAGGGGTGAAGATCGGCACTCTGGTCGGCGTCTCCTTGGCCTTTTCCGCTGATTTCGCGGGATTGGTCGAGCAGTAGCTTCTGCGCCGGCCCCACTCGAAGAAGACGTTCAGAACACGGAAATACCCGTTGCGGGTGACAGGGCTGACCTTGAGCGCTGCCAGCCAAGGGTCGATTTCCTTGGTGGAGATCTCCGACAAGAGCGTTTCCCCGTACTGGTTGCTGAATTGGTTCAGCTTGTAGCTCAGTTCCCGACGATATCGGACCGATTTTCCCGCCTTCTTCTTGAGATCCAAGAACTCGACAATGGCATCCGCCACCTTCGAGCTTTTCTCCGCTTCCTGTCTTCGGGAGAGGAATTCTTCGACGACCTCTCGAATCGAGACCCGATAGGGAGCCAGTTCCTTCGCGGCCCATGCTGCCTCCTTGGATACGGAGTCGGGAAGCGCGGCGACTTCGCGACCATTTCCGGCAAGCTCCAGCTCCTTCTTGCTGGCAAACTTGTCCGCTTCCTTCTTGGTCTTGAACTTCCGTCGTTTGCGAGGCTTGCCCGCCTCCTCCGAAGGCCATCGTACCGCATAGCAGAATTGCGGCTCGTGCTTGGAGTTGAAGGGCCGGACGGTGACCTTGAGAGATTCCCGTCTTTGCCGTCTATCGGTCGGTTCCACGGAAATTCAGTACTCTGATGAGTACAAAATTCAAGAGCTTAAAACGGTCCTAAAACGGTCCAAGGCGCTGAAACTCCCGTGGTTGCGGGAGCGTAGACCGCTTCTGGTTCTGTTTGTTAAGGTTCGAATCCTTATGAGGCTGCCACTTTCCCGCGCCGAGTCATGCCGGGAAGGTTGAAGGGCGACGCGAAGCAGTCTATTCTCCCGCCCGATTTCCAAATTTACTGACTGATTTATATGGGCAGAGCCTTTGAATACCGTCGTGCCTCCAAGGAGAAACGCTGGGACAAGATGTCCAAGGTGTTTCCCAAGATCGCCAAATCCATCACCATGGCCGTCAAGGAAGGCGGTCCTGATCCCGAGTCGAACGCCAAGCTCCGTCTCGCCATCGCCAACGCGAAGGCCGAGAACATGCCGAAGGACAACGTGGAGTCCGCCATCAAGCGGGCCTCGGGCAAGGACGCGGCCAACTACGACGAGGTGAACTACGAGGGTAAGGGACCGCACGGCGTGCTCCTCTTCGTGGAAACCGCGACCGACAACACCAATCGGACCGTCGCCAACCTGAAGACCATCTTCAACAAGGGAGGCGGGCAGATGGTGCAGACCGGCTCGCTGGAATTCCTCTTCGACCGCAAGGCGGTGATCGAATTTCCCGTGCCGGAAGACAAGGACATGGAGGAAGTGGAGTTGGAGTTGATCGACGCCGGGCTCGAGGAACTCGAGATCAACGAGGGCACCGCCTACGTCTACGGCGACTACACCGATTTCGGCCGGCTCAACCAGGCCGTCACCGATCTCGGCATCGAGGGCGCCAAGGCCCGGCTCAAGCGCATCCCCAACGCCCCGCAGGAGTTCACCGAGGAGCAGCTCGAGGAGATCGAGACCCTCATCGACAAGCTGGACGACGATGAGGACGTTCAGGCGGTCTACACGAACATCGCCTGAGAAGCGGATCTTCGAAGAGGGTTGGGTCGGCGACTTGACCCTGTTGAATTTCAAGCCAATCAGCCGGTTTCCGCGAAACGGAGGTCGAGCCGGAATTCCCGCTCGGCGACGACGCGAATTTCCGAAAATCGGGACGCGTCCGGATTGAGCAGGAGATTGCTCTCCTCCGGAATCAGGACCGACGGTACGCGAAGGGCGGCACTTTTCCCAGCCTGCAGCCACTCGGTTCCCACGCTTTGTGAGGCGCCTCCGGCCGGGGTCACCTTCCATCCATCGGGAAGAGCGCCCGCCGGGAGAACCGCCTCGTCGGGCACTTCCACGGTGAGCAATCGATAGGGGAGGCTCCGGCTTTTCCCGGTGAGATGCACCAGTAGTTCCAGCACCGCGAGGGCGCGACTCTCGGCGGCATAGACACAGCGCCAGCCGGGGCGATTCCATCGACCGCCGTAGAGCCGCGCGCCTTCACCGCTCAGCGCCGTCGCCGCGTGGCGCGGGCTCACGATTCGATAGCAGCGCATGGGGGAAATCGGGACCGATCAGGAAAACACGCCGTGCTCCAGGCGACCGAGGAGATACTCCACTTCGCGGGCGCCCACCTCGGTGTCGGCGAAGGAAAGCGGTGACTCGCCGCGAAAGGCCACCGCGGGTGTGCGGAGCCACTCGCGGGCCGCTGGCTCATCGCCGAGCACTTCGACGGCGCGGGCCATGAGGCGGGCAAACCGCACGATGCGCTCGCTCTCGGGCGACTCCAGGTGTCCGCCCTTGCGGCGTCGGTGCAGGGTGGCGCGGGAAATGCCGAGCAGGGGAGCGAGCTGCTCGGCGGGCAGCTCCAGCCACGCCGCCAGCGCGTCGAATTCGGCCATGGGCATGCCTTCGCGAATGCGGGCAATCACGGCGGAAGGTTCGCTGGTGTTCCCGCCCTCGCGGACGCGGTGGGCGCCCTCGGCGGCAATGCCGGCTCGCAGGTCGGCCACGAAGGGACTGTGGTATCGCGTTTTCACCTGAAACAGGAAAACATCTCACATGATCCGTTTCAAGCGTTTTCCCGTTTTTCTGTTCGATTTCCCTGCCTGGCGGTGGATGGAGTCTTTCCCATGAGTGAATCCACCCCATCGACGGATGCCTCCGCTCCCCGACTGGCTCTCCCGGCGGCGGAGGGCCCGATTTTCGTTCTCACCGAGGAACTGATGGTCCAGGGCTGCGAAGCGGCGCGCCGGAGTCCGCGGCGGCGGATCATTTTTCCCATCCACCGTCGGCCCGAGGCTCGGGTGCAGCGGATGCTGAATTTCATGCAGCCGGACACCTACGTGGCTCCGCACCGGCATCCGCTCGACCACGCCATCGAGACCGTCCAGGTGCTGCGGGGCGAACTCGGCTTTCTTCTCTTCGATGAATCGGGCACCGTGGTGTCGAGTCATCGGCTCTCGGTAAAGGACAGCGTGGCCCTGCTCGACATCGAGCCGAATCTCTGGCACGGCATGGTCATCCTCGCTCCCGACACCGTGGTGCTGGAAATCAAGCGTGGCCCCTACGACGCGAGCACCGACAAGGAGTTCGCTCCCTGGGCGCCCGGCGAGGGTGATCCCGGCGCCGCCGCGGCCGCCGCGGGGTGGCGGGCGGTCTTTGATTGACGCTTGCTTTCGGAGGTGTCGCCCGTAGTTTCGGGCGCAATTTTTCCCGGTGTCATGGCGGTCCCGCTTCTCGATGTCAACGCGCAGAACCTGCCCCTGGAAGCGGAACTCGAGGCCGCTTTCCGGCGGGTGCTGCATCATGGCCGGTTCATCCTCGGTCCCGAGGTGACCTCGTTCGAGAAAGCCGCCGCGGAAATGCTCGGCGCGAAGCATGCGCTCGGGGTTTCCTCCGGAACGGACGCCCTGTTGCTGGCGTTCATGGCGCTCGACCTGGGACCGGGCGACGAGGTGCTCTGTCCGTCGTTCACTTTTTTCGCCACCGCGGGAACGTTGGCCCGGACCGGGGCCACGCCCGTCTTCGTCGATGTCTGCCCGGTCTGTTTCAACCTCGATGTGGCCGACGCGCGGAGAAAAATCACCGACAAGACCCGGGCGATCGTGCCCGTGCACCTCTTCGGCCAGAGCGCGGACATGGACGCCGTCAACGCGCTCGCCGGGGAGCACGATCTCCACGTCATCGAGGACGCGGCCCAGGCCATCGGCGCCAGGTATCGCGGCCAAGCCTGCGGGACGATGGGCGACTTCGGTTGCTACAGCTTTTTCCCGAGCAAGAACCTCGGCGGTTTCGGCGACGGCGGGTTGCTGGTCACCAACGACGACGACCTCGCCGATCGGGCCACCATCCTGCGGGTGCACGGTGGTCGACCGAAGTACTATCATCACCTCGTCGGCGCGAATTTCCGCTTCGACACGCTCCAGGCGGCGATGCTGAAAGTGAAGCTGCCGCATTACGCCGACTACACCGCGAAGCGCCAGGCCAACGCCGCCTACTATACCGAGCGGTTGCGCCCATTGCCCGGCGTGGTGGAGGCGGATCCCGGCCATTGTCGTTGCGCCGAAACCCAGTCGGAGTGGATCGAGAAAAGCGAGGCCGCGCTCGTTCTGCCGGTCGCCTACGGGCACAACGAGCACATCTGGAACCAGTACACCATCCGCGTCATCGGCGAGGGCCGACGCGACGCGTTGCGCGATTTTCTCCAATCGAGGGAGATCGGCTGCGAGATCTACTATCCGGTGACGATGGATCAGCAGCCGTGCTTCCAGGATCTGCCGGAAAGCTCGCGTCAGCGCTGCGAGATGGCGCACCGCCTGGCGGACGAGGTGCTGAGCATTCCCATCTATCCCGAACTGACCGAGGCGCAGAAGGACGAGGTCGTCTCGGCGATCGCCGAATTCGTGGACGCCCCGGTGGCATCGAGTCATGGCTGATTCCGCAGCCATCCGACACGCCATCGAGGCTCCGGTCACCGACGAGGTCGATCGGCGGGACGTGACCATTCGCGGCTGGTGCTTCGATGAAACCGGAGGCGCGCTCAAGGGCATTCGGGCGCGGGTCGGCGAGGAGCATTTCAAGGCCCGGCGCAAGCAGGCCCGGCCCCAGGTCGGACGGCTCTTTCCGCAAGCTCCCGAGGCGGGGCGAAGCGGATTCGTCATCGATATCCGGCTGCCGCGGGGCGGGGCGGAGGTGACGCTGGAATGCCGGACCGCCGACGGGAACTGGCACGTTTTCGAAAAGCGGAAGTTCAAGGCGCCGTGGATCGATTGGCCGTGGCGAAAAACGGAGGCCGGTGACGATCTCTACCGTCTCTGGCTGGATCGCCACGACCCGCTCGACGACGCCGAACGCGCGAGGATGAAACAGCGGATCAGGGAGATGAAGGAGCCGCCGCTCATTTCCGTCGTCGTGCCTATCTACAACACGCCGGAGAAATGGCTGCGCCGGATGATCGATTCGGTGCGGGAACAGCTCTACCCGCACTGGGAACTCTGCCTGGCGGACGACCTGTCCAGCGAGCCGCACGTGCGACGGGTGCTGGAGGAGGTGGCGGCGTCCGACGAGCGGATCAAGGTGACCTTCCGGACCGAGAACGGCCACATCTCGGCGGCTTCGAATTCGGCCATCGAGCTGGCGACCGGCGACTACATGGCGCTGCTCGACCACGACGACGAGTTGCCGCCTCACGCGCTCTACTGGAGTGCCGAGGAGATTCTCGCCCACCCGGAGGTGGACGTGATTTTTTCCGACGAGGACAAGATCGACACCGAGGGACGACGTTTCGATCCCTATTTCAAGCCCGACTTCAACTACGACCTGTTGCTCGCCCAGAACTGCATTTCCCACCTCGGGGTCTATCGCCTGGAGAAGGTTCGGGCGGTCGGCGGATTCCGCGTGGGTATGGAAGGCAGCCAGGATTGGGATCTCTTTTTTCGGGTCCTCGAGATCAGCGACGAATCGAAGATCCGCCACATTCCCCGGGTGCTCTACCACTGGAGGCAGATTCCCGGCAGCACCTCGGTCAGCGGCGACGAGAAACCCTACGCCGCCAAGGCCGCGCGCCGCGCGGTGGAGCAGCACCTCGACCGGATCGACCGGAAGGTCGAGGAAGTCGGTCACGCCGGTGATTTCGTGCGCGTGGTCTGGCCGCTGCCGGAACCGCCGCCGCCGGTCACCCTCATCATGCCGACGAGGAACCTCCTGCCTTTGCTGCGGGTGGCGGTGGAGACGATCCTGGAGAAGACAGAGTATCCGGACTTCGAGCTGCTCATCGTCGACAACGAGTCCGACGATCCCGAGGCGATCGCCTATCTTCGCGAAATCGTAGCGCGGGACGCGAGGGTGCGCGTTCTTCCCGTCGCGGGCGAGTTCAACTACTCGCGTCTGAACAACGTGGCTGTGGCGGCGACGGATCGGCCGGTGATCGGTCTCGTGAACAACGACCTGGAGATCATCGACGGTGGCTGGCTCCGGGAAATGGTATCCCAGGCGGTTCGCCCGGAGATCGGGGCGGTGGGCGCGAAGTTGATCTACCCCGACGGCCGGCTCCAGCACGCCGGGGTCGTCATCGGGATGGTCAGCGGGGCCGGGCATCCCTTCCGTGGCGATCCCAACGCCGATCTCACTCATGGCGCGCGGGCCGCGCTATCGCAGCGCTACTCGGCCCTGACCGCCGCCTGCCTGGTGGTGGAGCGGGAATTGTTCGAGAAGGCCGGCGGACTCGACGAGGGCGAGTTCCGGATCGGGCTCAACGACATCGATTTCTGTCTCAAGCTGCGGGAGCTGGGCTATCACAATCTCTACACCCCCTTCGCCGAGTTGATTCATCACGAGTCCGCCAGCCGGGCCGATCTCGAGAAGACGCCCGAGGGGGCAGAGCGGGCGGCGCGAGAAAACGCCGCCCTGGTGAAGAAGTGGCCCGCCTATTTCGATCACGATCCCTGCTGGAACCCGAATCTTTCCCTGCAATCGGAAACCGTGGAGCTGGCTTTTCCTCCGAATTTCGGAAAGGTTGGCGGAGCCTGAATCGTTTGCCGAGATCCCGGTTGTCCCATGAAATTCCCGATCGTCACCCGCCACCAGTTGGAAAAAGTGAAGGCGCGTCTCACCGAGGCGAAGACGAAGATCGAGAAGCTTCGCGGGCAGAACGCCGAACTGAAGGAAGAGCGGAACGCGGCGAGGAATGCCGCCCGCGAGGGGTTCGCCGATCTGGGCGCCGGATCGCGCAACGCGCGGAAACTGCTGGCGACGGCCCTGGAGGGAGAGGGCATCGAGATCGGCGCGCTCCACTTTCCCACCCCGGTGCCGGATCGGGTGAGGGTCAGGTATGTGGACATGGCGACGCGGGAGGAGAACATCAAGCGTTTCCCGCACCTGGATCCGGACGCGATCGTCGAGACGCACTACGTCTGCAACGGGGAAACGCTGGAGGTGGTGCCGGACGGATCGCAGGATTTCGTCATCGCCAATCACATGCTGGAACACTGCATCAATCCGCTGGGCACGCTGACCCATTTCCTGCGGGTGCTCAGGCCGGGCGGACTCATCTTTCTCGCCCTTCCCGACAAGCGGTTTTCCTTCGATGTCGAGCGCCCGGTGACGCCCTTCTCCCACGTGGAGGACGACTTCAAGCGCAATCGGACGGTGGAGGACCTGTCCGTCTACGAGGAATGGACGCGGTGCGTGCGGAAGAAGGACGATCCCGTCGAACTCCACCGCATCCAGAAAAACATTCACTTCCATGTCTGGACGCAGTCCGAGATCCTGGAGATGTTCATCGAGGCGCGCCGACGGCTCGCGATGCCTTTCGAAATCGAATGGGCCGCCAAGAATGGGAGCGAGTTCATCGTCCTGGTTCGCAAGTACGGCGACGCCGAGCAGGCGGAGGAGCAGGAGAGCGCGAAGAAGTCAGCCGAGGACCTGAAACGCCCGTGAGCGAGGAGAAATCCGATTCCAAGATCGTGCGAGGACCGGCCGACTGGCGGGGGTCCGTCCAGGTGACCCGTTCGTTTCTGCCGGAGCTGGACGATTATGTCGCCCGGCTGCGGGAAGTCTGGGAAACCGGTCAGCTTACCAATCACGGACCGCTGGTCACGCGCCTGGAAGAACAACTCCGGGACTACCTGGACGTCGAACACCTCTACGCCATCTGCAACGGCACAGTGGCACTGCAGATCGCGATCGAGGCCCTGGAATTCCGCGGCGACGTCATCACCACACCCTTTTCCTACGTGGCCACGACTTCCAGCCTGGTGTGGCAGCATTGCCGGCCGGTGTTCGCCGACATCGATCGCGAAACGATGGCGATCGATCCCGCGGCCATCGAGGCGGCGATCACCCCGGAGACGACCGGGATTCTCGCCACCCACGTCTACGGATTTCCCTGCGACATCGATGCCATCGGCGCGGTTGCCGAAAAGCACGGGCTGAAGGTCATCTACGACGCCGCCCACTGCTTCGGGGCGCGCTTTCGGGGGCGCGGCATGATGCGCTACGGCGACGCCGCGATTTCGAGTTTTCACGCCACCAAGGTCTTCCATTGCGGGGAGGGCGGGGCGGTGACGGTTTCCGATCCCGAGTTGGCCGAACGGGTCGCCTACATGCGCAATTTCGGGCACAAGGGACGCGAGGATTTCTACGGCATCGGGATCAACGGGAAACTCAGCGAACTTCACGCCGCCATGGGCCTGGCGGTCTTCGAGCACGTCGGGGAGATCATCGCCGCCCGCCGGATCGTGGTGGAGGACTACTGGCGGCGTCTCGACGGTGTGGACGGCGTTCGCATTCTCCAACCAGGGCCGGAAGTGGACTGGAACTACGCCTACCTTCCGGTGATCCTGCCCGATGAATCGGCGGTGGAAACCGTCCGCGATCGTCTCGCCGAGGAGAATATTTATCCGCGTCGCTATTTCTTTCCGCCTCTGCATCGGTTGCCCGGGCTCGAGCCGGGACCGTCGCTGCCGGTGGCCGAGGAGATGGCGGGACGGGTCATGTGCCTGCCGGTGTTTCCGGGAATCGAGGAATCGGTCGTGGAAAAGGTCGCCGCCGAGGTCGCTCGGGTGGTGGCTTGTTGAAAGTGGGCGCGCGGGTTTTATCGCGCTCCCTTCTCGCAGGAATCGGGGGGCGAAAATAATCGATCGGTTTTTTGGGGGTTGCATGAGTCGCTGACCCGGAGGTGGTCGCATTTGTGGCGGGAATCTTTCGGCCATTCGAATCTCGCAGTCCACGCCGCGCATTTTTTTTGAGGACAACCGGGAAAATCGGGGCGAAAGAGAGGCCCCTACGGAGTTTTTCGCAGTCATCGTCGTCAGGACAATGGCGGGCGCGAGAAACTGAATCCCGGAACCGTCGATGTGCCGCCTCCGACCTGGAGGACGTTTCGTTGGCGAACCACCTCCACAGAGACATCCTGATACGGTGAAAACGGCACTTCGTTTGTCGGAGCGATTCGATCCCGCCATGGTCGGCCGGGACGGGGCTTTTGAACGTCTGGACAGCAGTGCCGCCAACCGGTCGGGGGCCCTGATCTACTGCACCCAGGTGAATTTTCTCAACCTGGGCCTGGCCAACGAGAACGTCTCGGCTTTCCTGGTGTCGCCGGAGTTGGAGGAGCGGGTCAAATCTGCCGGGAAGCCCTACGTAGTGAGTTCGACCCCGCGGCTCGATTTTTTCCGCCTCTACCAGCAACTGCATGTCGAGGGCTGGCTCGAACCGGCATGGGAACCCTCGATGGGCGTCGATTGCCGGATTCATCCAGATGCCACCGTGTCACCGAAAGTCCGTCTCGGCGACCGGGTGGTCATCGAGGCTGGGGCCAGGATCGGGGATCATTGTGTCATCGGCGATGACGTTTACATCGGGCAGAACGCCGTGATCGGGGCCGACGGGCTCATGCCGGTGATCGACGAGGAAGGAAAGGCGCTGCGCTTTCCCCACGCCGGTTCCGTTCACCTCGGGGATCGAGTCGTGGTGCTGGCGGGAACCTGCATCGTGAAATCGGTCTTCGGCCGACCCACCACCGTCGGTGACGACAGTTACATCGGTCTGCTCACCAATATCGGTCACGACGTCATCATCGGCCGGCGCTGCGTCGTCGGCGGCAACTGCGTGTTGGCCGGAGCCGTCGTGCTCGAGGACGGGGCCGAGGTCTGGGCTTCCACCAGCGTGGCCCAAGGGACGAGGATCAAGGCCGGTGCCAAGGTCCACATGGGCAGCGTGGTCGTGCAGACGGTCGAGGCGGGCGAGGCCGTGTCGGGCAACTACGCCTACAATCACCGCAAGCGAACCCTGGATCACTTGAGAAAGTCGAAATAGAACGATGTCCTCCCTCGAGCCATTTGAAATCGAAGTGCCGTTCAAGGGCGCGCGCGACTACCTCCAGAGCGCCGATGTCTACCATGCGGTGCTCGCCCATCTCGATGGCCGGATCGGTCTGGATTCCTGTCGCGACGTCCGCCTCATCTTCCGAAGCTTTGCCCGCACCAGGATCGCGGTGATTCCCGAGGAGGAACTGGGAGACCGCGAGGCCAATGCCAGTTTTCTCTGCGAGATCGACGGGGAAAAACTCAAGCGGGTGCTCGTGGAAACCGGCGAAACGGTCGCCGCGCGCGAACCTTACCCGGAGGAGGAAATCGTGGAGCGGTGCGTCATCGATGCCGATGCGAAGACGGTGACGCTCGAGCATGACGAAGCGCTCGATCGTTTCAAGCTGATGGAAATTCTCGTCGCCATGAACAAGGCGATGCATCTCGAGGCCCTGCGGGAGCATCCCGGCAAGTGGCTGTTCACCGAGACGCGCAATCCCGAACCGCTGTTCGGGCAGTCGTGGCGACGGCTCTCCATCGGGATCAGGAACCAGTTGGGGGTGAAGCTCACCCGAAGTGTGATAGAAGTGGACGGTGCGGATGCCGGATACCTGTGTTTTTCCCTCCAGCCGCCCGCTACCTCATCATGATCGGAATCGAAGCCATCGGCACCCACCTCCCCGCGCATCGGATCGACAATCTCGAGCGCGCCGCGGGGTTCAACTGCGACGAGGAATTCGTCGATAACAAGCTCGGAGTCCGGGAGATCAGCCAGGCGGCGGACGAAGATGACGCGTTTTCCCTGGCGGTGAATGCCATCGCGGATCTCCGCGCCAGGACCGGTCTCGATGGGGAGGAAATCGACGCCCTGGTGCTGGTGACGCAGACGCCGGGGAAATTGATTCCGCACGTGTCCGCCCGGTTGCACGGCGAGATCGGGCTCACGGACCGGTGCGCCTGTTTCGACATTTCCCTCGGCTGCTCCGGCTACGTCTACGCCCTCACCGTGGTCAAGGCGCTGATGCAGGCCCAGGGATTTCGACGCGGACTGATCGTCACGTCCGATCCCTACACGAAGATCGTGGCTCCGGAGGACCGGAACACCGCGATGCTCTTCGGCGACGCGGCCACCGCCACCCTGCTCTCCGATCGGCCGGTATTCGAGATCGGCCGCACCACCATGAAGACCCGCGGCGCCTCGCATCGGGAACTGATGTCGACCGATTCCGGCAACCTCCACATGAACGGTCGCGCCGTCTTCACCTTCTGCGCCCAGAACGTCCCCCCCGACATCCGCGAGGCCGCCGAATTGAACGGGGTCACCGTGGAGGAGATCGATCTCTTCCTCGTCCACCAGGGAAGCAAGTTCATCGTGGACACCATCCGCAACCGGCTCGGACTGCCCGAGGAAAAGATGCCCTTCGGAGCTGCGGGGTACGGCAATACCGTTTCCTCCTCGATCCCTCTCCTGCTGGCGGAAAGAGTTGATTCCCCGGAATCCCGACGCATCATGATCAGCGGTTTTGGCGTGGGTCTTTCGTGGGCTTCCAGCCTGCTGACCCGGGTCGCTTGAGGCGCCTCGGCCGTCCCGTTGCCCGCCATCGCTTGCCGACCATGAATGCCTGCACCAACGAAGACATCACCCAGCTCCTGATCGAGTCCGACGCCATGGCCGAGGGCGACGAGGTGCTGGTCGACGCCCCGCTCAAGCAGATGGGGGTCCAGTCGCTCGACAAGTTCAATCTGTTCCTGCTCGTCGAGGAACGATACGGCGTCGCGATTCCCGACGAGGACTTCGAGAAGCTCGACACCATCTCCGCGATCGCCAGCTACGTTTCCGAGAAGCGGACGGCGGACTGAGGGGCCGGGCCGCTTTTTTCGCTCGTGCCATGCTCGTCACTCGCGACTTCGTCATGATCAACTTCCCGAAGACGGGGAGTTCGTTCGTGCGCCACGTGACCAAGCGGGTCTACGAGGCCAAGGAAACGCGGCTCCAGCGCTGGTGGCGGAAAACCACCGGCGCGCCCGACCCCCTGCAGGAACTGATCCTGCCGAAGATCGATCTCGATGCCCACGCCGAGATCGAGGACCAGCACGGGACCTGGCGGCAGATCCCCGAGTCCTATCGGAATCGTTCGGTCATCACCGTGACCCGCAATCCGCTGGCCCGCTACGTTTCCAATTACCTCTTCCGGTGGTGGCGGCAGTTTCCCCCGACCGGTGACGAGGAAATATCCGCCGAATTTCCGGATTGGCCGGAATTGACGTTCGAGGACTACTTTCGCTTCGCGCATCGTTTCCCGATGCGGAACCAACTGCGAGGTGTCGAACCGAAGATCCCGCTCGGCATGCAGACGGTGCAGTTCCTGCGTTTCTACTTTCCCGATCCCTACGACCTGCTGGCGCGCATCGACGACGAGTGGATCGATGGCGATCGGTGGCGCGACGAGATGCCCGAGATCACCTTTCTCCACCAGGAACAACTCGCCACCGAGTTGAAGGCATTTCTCGCCCGGATCGGTATTGCCGAGCGGTGGCTGTCCGTCATCGACGAGGCCGAGCCGGTCAACGTCACCAAGCGGCAGGACGACCAGAAGGATTTTCGTACCTTCTACAGCGACGAGTTCCTGCGCGAAGTGATCGAGCGGGATCGCCTGCTCTTCCGCATTTTCCCCGAGTACCTGCCCGAAGGCGTCACCCTCTGATTCATTCGAGCCATGAAATTTCCCTTCGTCCTGCGACGTCGCCTCGAGAAATCCGAGGCCCGGTTCCGTGAGCGGATCGAGAAGCTGAAGCGCAAGCTGGAGAAACGCGAGTCGATCGAGATCGAGGAGCGGGAGAAATTCCAACAACGAAAGATCATCTGCGTCGGCCTCAACAAGACCGGCACCACCTCGCTGGAGAACGTCTTCGAGCAATTCGGGTTCACGGTGGGCAACTGGCGCAGCGGCGAGTTGTTGATCGAGGAATGGGCGACCCGCGACTTCGCCCCCATCATCGACCTCTGTCACACCGCGGAGGCGTTCCGCGACTGTCCGTTCAGCCTGCCGCACACCTACGCCGCGCTGGACGCCGCCTTTCCGAACGCGAAGTTCATTCTCACCGTGCGCGATTCACCGGAGCAGTGGTGGCGTTCGTTGACCCGATTCCATTCCAAGCTCTGGGCCGATGGCGAGCGGGTGCCCACGAAGGAAGACCTGGAAAAGGCCGACTACGTCTATCCCGGGCGCCCGTGGCGGTCGAATCGGCTCGTCTACGACACCCCGGCGGACGATCCCTACGAGAAGGACACCCTGATGGCCCATTACGAGCGCCACAACGCCA
>JAUIGT010000685.1 GCA_030432615.1 Verrucomicrobiia bacterium | reverse complement strand
AGAGCGCTGCATTCGTGCCAGAGACACTTCCGTGGTCGCTTCAGAGAAACCAATGCCTTCAAAAGAGAGCCAACGACCTTCTCGCTGGCCGCTTCGTTCCAGAAAACGCTCCAAGTCCGACAGCGCCAAATAAGATCTGGACGATTTGCGAGGCCTTCGGTTCTCGGGGCGAGGCGCGCTGAGGGAAGGTAGCGAGCTACCTGACCGAGGCGGAACGAAGCATCCGGGGGGCGAGGGCTCGCATCACGAAAAATCACCGAAGGCTAGAATCCTTTTTCCATTTCTATCAATCGTCCAGAGGTTATGGGAATCGGGTATCAGTTCACCGCCTGGAAAGCGTAGAGGTCGGCGTCCTTCAGCACGAAACGGAGGCGGAGAGGACGACCGGCGAGGGAAGAGATGTCGGCGCCGGTCTTCCACCTGACCGTGCGCTCCACGGCGTCGCCGAAATGGGCGGGGCAGTCGTCGAGCGAGAAACCCGGGATCGCCTCGCCGTCCGGTGACTGGACCTCGACCCGCACGCTGCCCGCCGCCGAGGTCGCGAAGTTCAGGGAAAGCGATTCCCCGTCGAGGATCAGCGGTTTCGTGACCAGTTCACCGCCCTTCCAGCCGGCATTCACGGAGACGAACCCGTCGAGCCGGAGGGTGTAGCGTCGGAGGGCGCTGCCCTTGCCGTGCCAGTAGCCCTCGGTGGCGTAGAGCGACAGTTCCGGCGGTGCGCCGGGCAGGTCCGAGGCGGTTTCCACCACGTGCCAGCCGATATACTGATGGCCGTAGTGCCAGGTGCCGGGACGCTCGATGCCGGGACGGAGAAAGGCCTCGTTCCAGCGCTTGAAGTGAACGCCGTCGCGGCTCGCCATGAGCAGTCCCTCGGTGATGGCGTAACCATATCGAGGATTGGCGGCGGCGCGGCGCTCCCGGTCCTGGGGATCGGGCAGGGCGGCCATCGCATCGGACGGGCCGCGGTCGATGTAGCGGGTGGGAAAACCGATCAGCAGGTGCGGCGCGCGATGATACGGCTTCACCTGGTTGGTGTAGAGATGCTCCGCGGGAGAGTCGTCGTAGACCAGGTCCTGGAACTTCGACCAGTTCGCGAGGTCGTCGGAGGTGGCGGTGCGGATGATGCGATACCCGCCCGGTTTCCAGGCCTCGTCGGTGACCGTGCCCTCGGAAAAGGCGCGCCAGTAGGCCCGATATTTCCCCAGGGTCGGATCCCAGAAAGCGAGATTCTGCGAGTCGAAGGCGCCGACTCCATTGAGAATGGGTTCCTCGCTCATCAATTCCCAGTGGAGCCCGTCGGGGGAGCGGAAGATGAGGAGGCCGCGCTTTCCCGAAGAGCGGATGACCGCCTTGTAGCGCGCGTCGGCCGGTGCCTCGGGATTCTCGTCGCGGAACACCGCCGGGTGTCCGGCGTCAGCCTTGAGGTCGCCGTAGGTTCCGCTGGCCAGCGTGATGTTGTTGTCCTTCGAGCCCTGGAATTCGTGGATGCCGAGTTTCGGCTTGGTCCAGTGGATGCCGTCCTCGCTCTCGGCGTAGCAGCAGTAGAGCGGATGGCGACCGGTGTCGATTTTTCCGTCGTCCACCTCGATGTGCCAGGCCTTGTAGTACATCCGGTAGCGGTCGCCATCCCGGAAGACGCTGTGGTAACCGCAGCCGGTGCCCTCCCACGGCTCGTCGTGCTCGAGGACGATCTCCCGGGGCGTCGGGTGATGCAGCCGGAGCGAGGCGTCGCCGGAAATGGTCTCGATGAGCGCATCCTCGACGAAGAGCTCCCGGCGATCCCCGACATTGATCGGCTCGGATTCCGCGCCGGGCGAAAGGGAAGGGAAGAGAGCGGCGAGGGCCGCTGCGGCGAGAAATCGGGGGAAAGGTCGATGCATGGAAAGAAGGCCTCGGCTGGGGAGAGGTCAGAATAGGTCCGAAAGCACCCGCCCCTCGTCGAGCAACTGGAACGGTCGTCCCTCGCGGTCCACCGCGCCGAGATCATCGATGCCCATGGCGTGATAGACGGTGCGGGTGACATCGGACGGGCTGAGAACCTTTTCCTCCGGGTATTCGCCGAAGCGATCCGTTTTTCCGTAGGCCTCGCCGCCGCGGATGCCGCCTCCGGCCATGAGCACGCTCATGCACGAGGTCCAGTGATCCCGTCCCGCGCCCGCCACGCCGCCGGAGCGTCGGTCGCCGATGAGCGGTTTGCGTCCCATCTCGCTGGAAACCAGGACGAGTGTCGAATCGAGCAGCCCGCGCTCGGTCAGGTCCTCGATCAGGGCCGAGTAGGCGCGGTCGAACTCGGGCAGAAGATCCTCTTTCAAACAGCCGAAATTGTTTCCGTGCGTGTCCCAGCTCCCCGCGCTGCGGCATTTCTTGGCGAGTCTCGCCATGTCTCCCTTCCAGAAAACAGTGATGAAGGGCACCTCGGCCTCGACCAGCCGGCGCGCCATCAGCAGGCTCATTCCGTTGATCGTTTGCCCGTAACGTTCGCGGGTCGCGAGTGGCTCGTCGGAAACCGCGAAGGCCTCGGCGGTGCTGGCGGAAGCGAGCAGGGAAAAGGCCTTCTCCTGCTGCTTGGCGTGGGGATCCATCTCCACGTTGCGATCGAACTGGCGACGGGCGTCGTCGAGCGAAGCCAGCAGGGCCTTGCGATCCTCGAGCCGGGCGCGATCGCCGGGACCATCGAGCGTCAGCGACGGCGCGCGGAAGCGGATCGGGTTCTCCGGATCGCCATCGAGGTAGAACGGATCGTGCTCGATGCCGAGCTTGCCGGCGAACTGTCCGGGACGGAT
>JAUIGT010000684.1 GCA_030432615.1 Verrucomicrobiia bacterium | reverse complement strand
GGTCTCCAGGACGCCGTCGTGAACATGGAACAACTTCTCCGGAGTCGCTCCGACCATCCCGCTCTCACCGATGCGGAAGCCGTAACCGCAAAGATCGTCCGCGGCACTGTGAATGGCCTTCAGGAGCGCGGCGGGATCGCCGCCGTTGAGGTGTCCGTGTTCGGTGATGACGGGGACGGATTTCTCCAGGCTCCCGGTCTCGATGGCTTCCTGAATTTCGTCGTAGATCTCGCGAAATGCCCCGTCGCGAAGCCCGTGCCACTCGATCGCGGGTAGCGGAGTGGACCCGTTCTGCGGCAGCAGTTGGCGGACGTCGGCGGTCTCGAAGGAGGCCGTGGGCACCTTCCAGGGAGCCGAATCAGAAAGCTCGAAGTCGTTGATGTAGAAAGCCGTGCGCTCATCTTCCGGCGGCGACGCCAGGGACTCGAACGGACCGGTCCCGCAGACGAAACGGCCGGGGCCGGTCTCGAGAAAGGCGAAGTCGCGATGGAGTTGAAGATGACTCACAGAAAAGGCGGAAGACGGAATGGGATTACGCCGCGGACCGGAGACAGGACACGAAACCGCCTCGCAATCAAGTGCTTTGAAGACGCGAACTTTTTCCGAAACTTGCGGGAATTCCGCGGGTTGGATCTTTCAACCCACCCGAAAAAACGCTGGCCATCACTGCGACAACTCTGGATTTTAGCGGCGGCGCAGGCTTCTCCCGGTCTCGCCTGCGACCCGCATTTTCCCGCCCGACCATGGATGATACCCGAGACCTTCCCGACGAAGACCGCGCCGGCGAGGAGATCGATGACGACCTGGTGCACTCCAACGAGCACCACGTCGCCCTGATGATGCGGGTGAAGGAGGGCGACGTCCGCGCCTTCGAGGAACTGGTCGAAATCCATCAGCACGCCGTCATCGGCACCGTCGCCAAGATGCTGGGCAGCCCCGACGACGCCGAAGACATCGCCCAGCAGGTTTTCGTGCGGATCTGGAAGTCGGCCAAGCGCTACCAACCGCAGGCGAAGTTCACCACCTGGCTGTTCACGATCACCCGCAACCTCGTGTTCAACGAAATGCGCCGCCGGCAACGAAAGCCGGCCGTCTCCATCAACGAACGCGAGGACGACTTCCACATCGGCACCCCGGACGATCCCTCCAAGTCCCCCGACGCCACCGCGCTCCAGAATGAACTGGAGAAGGCCGTCGATCGCGCCATCCAGGAACTTCCCGAAAAGCAGCGCATGGCCGTGATCCTCCGCCGCTACGAGGAGATGCCCTACGAGGAGATCGGCGAAATCCTCAAGCTTTCCCTACCCGCCGTGAAGAGCCTGCTCTTCCGGGCTCGGGTCCAGTTGAAGGAGAGCCTGCAGAGCTACCTGGACGGGGAGTGAAAGGTGGGGCGACAATCCTGTCGCCCTGCGAAAAAATCACTGACTGATGGCGGGCGACAGGATTGTCGCCCCTCCCTTTCCCGCCATTGATCCTTCCGTGTTTTCCGTGTATTCCGTGGTTTCTTTCTTCCCCCGATGCCCGCGACCGAAGCCGACAAGCCCGAGATCACCGACATCCTCCGCAAGATCCGCAAGATCGAGCTGCGGACGCGCGGGCTGGTGCGCGAGAGCATCGGCGGCGAATACCACAGCTGCTTCAAGGGCGAGGGCATCGACTTCGAGGATTTCCGCGAATACCAGCCCGGGGACGAGGTCCGGTCCATCGACTGGAACGTGACCGCCCGGCTCGGGACGCCGTTCGTGAAGAAATTCGTCGAGCAGCGGGAACTGACCGTCTTTCTCGCCATCGACGTCAGCGCCTCCGGGAACTACGGCAGCCACGGCCCCAGCAAGCGCGAGCTGATGGCCGAGGTCGCCGCCCTGCTCGCCTTCAGCGCCCTGCAGAACAAGGACAAGGTCGGACTGATCCTTTTCACCGACGAGATCGAGTTGTTCGTCCCGGCGAAGAAGGGCAGCTCCCACGCGCTGCGCCTGATCCGGGAGATCCTCTATCACCGGCCCATGCGTCACCAGACCGACCTCGCGCCTCCGGTGCACATCCTGCAGAACCACATGCGGCGGCGTTCCCTGGTGTTCATGATTTCCGATTTCCTCTTTCCCGGCGACCTCGCCGGCGAGTTGAAAACCGTCAGCCGCCAGCACGACATCGTCGCCATCCAGGTCACCGATCCCGCCGAGCAGCGACTTCCCGCCGCCGGCCGGGTCCGTCTCGAGGATCCCGAGACCGGCGAACAGATCGAGATCAACACCTCCAGCCCCAAGCTGCGCAGGCTCTACGCTCAGGAGGCTGAGCGCTGGCAGACCGAGCTCGACTCCCAGTTTCGGCGGCTGGCGATCGACAAGATCGGCCTGAGCACGGACGAGGACTACCTCCCGGCCCTGCACGCCTTTTTCAAAGGCCGCGGCGGAGCGTAAGCGGGACTTCGTGGAGTGGGTCTCCAGGCCCGCTCCAGCGCCGGGCCTGCCTCCTCTGAACGGGCCTGGAGACCCGTTCTACTTCCAAGTGATCTTCTCCTCCCCGATCAACTCGACCAGGTCCGGCAGGTCGTAGTGTCGCAGGGCACCGGGAACGACGTTGTGCAGCTGCGGCACCGGGTTGCGGGTATCGATAACTTCCTCCCAGCTGCGAATCCCGCCGTGCAGCGTCACGCTTTCGAAGAGGTCCGGCTCCAGCGCGGCAGCGTGGAGGGCGACGGGAACGAACTCCTCGTGGGCGTGGAGATGGATCGGCCGATCGATCTTCTCCTCATCCTCTTCCGGAGGGACTTCTACGACTCCAGTTCCCGTGAATT
>JAUIGT010000097.1 GCA_030432615.1 Verrucomicrobiia bacterium | reverse complement strand
ACGATCGCCGGTCTCGGTTCGTGCCGGGCCACCTCGATGAGCGCGTCGATCCCGTTCCCGTCCGGGTAATCGACCCCGGTGATGATGAGGTCGGGCAAGGTGCGCAGGCAGAAGTCCACCAGGAGTTGCCGCGTGTGTCCCCGACCGGTGATCTGGAGACCGATCTGTTGCACCGCCCGCTCGATGTTGAGGCGCGCATCGTTGTCTCCGTGACCCACAAACACCGAAATCGAACTGCTCTTCATGGTTCTGAAATTGATCAAATAGCAGAAATTTTTTCCGTAGCCACTACGAAATGCCGCCACGGAGTCGGCCACTGGTTGGTGGACAGCTCGAATCGAGGGCTCTGTCTGTCGGGACGGGCGATGCCAAGCGAATCCCCGGCCGGAGGCATTGCCGCCGGGGAAAGGCATTCGTCGCTGTCGTTGGCGTCCCGCGAATGCTATGTTTCCCGCTTCCATGCTTCCGCGACTGAACCCTCCCCGGCCGGGATTTTCCTCGCTACCGATGTTGGCCGTCGCGCTGGGATTTCTCCTGTCGGGTCTCGTCGGCACGACGGCGCGGGAGCCCGGCGCCTCGGCCGCGGCGATCGAGCGTCTCTACTCCAGCGGACCGGCCTCCGCCTGGGTCCGGCCCCGGACCCCCGACTTCTCGTCGCCTCCCCCGTTTTCGGGACCCATCCGACCCGGCATCTACTTTCGCCTGGTCGATTACCAGGCCAACGCGGACACGGAGGAGGAATACTACCACTACGCCACGGAATACCTCAGCTCCGCCGGCGTACACGAACAGTCGGAGTTCGACATCGAATTCGATCCCGCCTACCAGGAACTGGTCATTCACCGCATCCTCCGGCACCGGGACGGCGAGACCGCCGACATTTTCGATCCCGACGTGGTCCGGATCACCATTCCAGAAGACGAGCGGGTCGATGGCCTGCTCGACGGGCACGTGTCGGTGATGGTCCTGCTGGAGGACATCCGGCCCGGCGACCGGGTGGAGTACGACTACACCCTGAAGGGCACGAACCCGGTCTTCGACGGGCGCTTTTTCGACGCCATCCCAATGGAGTGGGAGACGACGGTCGCCGAAGTGAGCTACCGCCTCCTCCGGAAAAAGGATCGCCCAGCCCTGCTGCATCGGGGCCGGGGATTCGATTCGAAACCGGCCGTGCGATCGCTGGAGGGAACCGACTTCGAGGAGTGGACCTGGACGCGGGAGAAAGTCGCCCCCCGCATCGTCGAGGAGCAGCTTCCCGGCTGGTTCCAGCCTTTCGCCCGCCTCGAGTTGAGTGAATTCGCCGACTGGGGGGAAGTCGCCCGCTGGGGCGCACGGCACTACGATTTCGCCGATCTGCCCGTCATTCCCGAACTGGCGGCCGAGATCGATCGCATCCGCCGGGCCCACGATTCGCCCGAGGCCCGAGCGATGGCGGCGATCCATTTCGTCCAGGACGAGATCCGCTACCTCGGCATCGAGGACGGCACCAACGCCTTTCGCCCGGTGCAACCGAACCAGTGTTTCCGCCGCCGGTTCGGCGACTGCAAGGACAAGGCGGTCCTGCTCGGGCAAATGCTGCGCGAACTCGGCATCGAGAGCGATCCGGTCTGCGTGGCCCACGCCTGGAAGCACACCATCGCCGACATGCTGCCTTCGCCGTTGGCATTCGATCATGTCGTCCTCCGCATTCGGCTTCCCGACGGCCGGGTGGCCTGGTGCGACGCTACCGACAGCCACCAGGGCGGCGGTTTCGACGACTTCGCCTTTCCCGACTACGGCGTGGGCCTCGTGCTCGATGAATCGACGGACGACCTCACCGCCTGTCCCGCGATCGATCCCGAACGCGACCGGATCGAGGTCCGGGAATCGCTCGCGATCGGAGAAATCGGCGAGCCGACCCTGATGAACGTGGAGACGACCTACCGAGGCGCGGAAGCCGACGGGGTCCGCTACCATTTCCAGTCCACCGAGCCCGAGGAACTGCGTCACACCTACCTCGACTACTACCGGGAAACCTATCCCGCCATCGAACCGGTAGGCACCATCGAGATGGACGACGATCGCGCCGGGAATCGGCTCGTCGTCCGGGAGCGTTACCGGCTTCCCGATCCCTGGACCGCCGATACCGAGGACGTGGGTTGGTATGTCTTCACCCTCTACCTCCAGACGATACGCGACCAACTCGTGCAGCCCGATCACAGCCGGCGCACCATGCCGTTCGCCATCGGACCGCCGAAATCGTGCCGGCACGAGCTGCACCTGGATCTGCCCGGCACCGACGACGACTGGGCCGGCTATTTCGAGGACGACCACTACGTGATCGAATCCTCCGCCAATCGTTTCGAACGCTGGATGACCTACGATTCGCAAACCGTGGAGGCGACCATCGTTTCCACCTACCTGAGCCGGGCCGACGCCGTCCTGCCCGCCGACCTCGCCACCTACGCCGGCGCCAACGCGGACATCTACGAACTGACCGCGCTCGATCTCTGGGAAGTCGATGAGGAAGAGGAAGCCGCCGCACTCGCGGAAGGCGGGGGTGACGCGGCGGCGGCGGCATCGATCGCCGATATGACCGAGGACGACGTCGCTCTCGCCATCGTCTTCGCCATCGGCGCGGTGTTCGCCGGCCTGCTCGGCTTCGGACTCGGAGCCCTGGTGACTTTCCTATTCCTGCGACGCCGGACGCGCCGGGGCGCACCCGTCACCGAAACCTCCGGCTCTTCCCCCGCCAGCAGGGGCGGCGGCGGTCCCCCGCCCCTTCCCTCGGCCGCTCAGCGCGGCGATTGAACCGATGCCGCGGCCCTCGCGTTTCCCGGGAAATCTCCGACTCCGCCCCCCTCGAATCGATCCGGATTCATCGGGTCGTTCTATCTTTCGCGATTTTCACATCCGAAAAATGGCTCTTGCGGTTGTTGGAGCCATTCTAATTTTTTTGCATTTTTGAGATTTTTTCTCTTTGCAAAAGTTAAGACCTTTGTAATATCTGAGAAATCTAAACGATTTGATTCACTCAACCCGCAACCACTCAACGCCCACCCACCGGAGCCATGGCCAACATTCTCATCATTGACGACGAAGCCGGCATTCTGAACCTCATGACCAAACTCTGCCGGCAGCAGGGTCATGACACCACCCCGGCCCAGACCGGTCGCGAGGGGATGGAGGCACTCGATCGGTTGAAACCCGACCTCATGATCGTCGACCTGCTCATCGGTGACATGAACGGCCTGGAGATCATCGAATACAGCCAGGAAAAGCACCCCGACACCCAGGTCATCATGGTGACCGGCCACGGCAGCATCGAGACCGCGGTCGAAGCCATGCGTCTCGGCGCTTTCGACTACCTCACCAAGCCCTTCGAACTGGCCGACCTCCAGCGGACCGTCGAACTGGCTCTCCAGCAGCGCGGTCTTCCGAAGCCGAAGGAAGCCGATAACATTCCCGAGTTCGACATCTCGATGGAGCCCTCCAAGCTCATCGGCAAGAGCCCCAAGATCGAGGAGATTCTCGAGATCATCGACAAGATCGCCGACAACGACAGCCCCGTGCTGCTCGAGGGCGAATTCGGCTCCGGCAAGCAGATGGTGGCGCGCAGCATTCACAACCAGAGCCGCCGCAGCCACGCCCCCTTCAAGGTGCTGCAGTGTTCCGCCCTGCCCGAGGAACTCCTGGAGATGGAGCTGTTCGGTCTTCCCACCAGCCGCTCCGAGACCATCTTCAGCCGCGCCATGGGTGGCACCGTCCTCCTCGAGGAGATTCACATGCTCCCGCTGCGCCTGCAGTCGCAGCTCGAAAGCTACCTCGAGGAAATCAACGCCCGGCGCCTCACCAACACCCTGCCTCCCCACATGGACGTGCGCTTCATCGCTTCGTCCGCCAAGTCGATGGAGGAATGCGTCGAGGAAGGCACCGTCCGCGAGGATCTCTACTACAAGGTCTCCGTCATCCCCATCCAGGTGCCGGCCCTCCGCGCCCGGAAGGACGACATCATGCGCCTCGCGCAGTATTTCCTCGATCGCCACTGCGACCGCACCGGCCAGAAGCCCTTCGAGGTCGACAAATACGCGCAGCGCCTGCTCGAGCAGTACAGCTGGCCGGGCAATGTCGGCGAACTCCAGAACGCCATCGAGCGCGCCTGCGCCTTCGCCGAGAAGAACGTCATCCGCCCCGTCGATCTGCCGCCCAAGGTCGCGCAGAAGGTGGAAATCACCGACGACGACGAGCAGACCACGCACCAGCTCCCGATCGGCACCAAGCTCAACGAGTATATCAAGAAGCAGGAGAAACTCTTCATCCGCGAAACGCTCAAGTACAACGGCGGCTCCCGTGAAAAGACCGCCAGCATGCTGGGCGTCAGTATCGCGACCCTCTACCGGAAGATGGGCCTGAAGCTCGAGCGCGACAAGATGCTCAACAGCTGACCGCCCCGCTTCCGTTCGCGCCGCGACCCCGGTTCGCTTTCCGATTCCCCCCCTCACCTGCCTCCGAGAAAAAGGAAAGCGAACCACGCGGCTTACGCCCTTGACCACCAGCGGTGCCCCAACAGCTCCGCAACTACCAGAAGACGCCCGATCGGTTCGCCGGTCGGGCGTTTTCGGGTTCCGTCCTCGGGCTAGCCGGAGTTCCGGCGCCCGGTGACGAAGACGTTGGGAAAATGGAATGGAAAATCTTCTAGAATTTTCATACATTACGCGCATCCCTATTCGTCAGTCCCATCATGAACCGCATCTGTCCCGCTTCCGTCCGCTCGCTCCTCCCGACCTGGCTCGTCCTCGGCTCGGTGGCGATCTCGCTCTCCTTCTCCGGAAACTTCCGCGCCCGCGCCCAGGACTCCCCGCCAACCGAAGCCGGAACCGGCGGCAAGGCCATCATCATCCTCGACGCCTCCGGCAGCATGTGGGGCCAGATCGAGGGCAAGCACAAGATCGAGATCGCCCGGGAGGTGATCTCCGACCTCATGCAGTCGCTCGATCCCGAACTCGAACTCGGCCTCATGGCCTATGGCCACCGCACCAAGGGTGACTGCAACGACATCGAACTGCTCATCCCTCCCGGCAAGGTCGATCGGAAGGCCTTCCTCGACCGCGTCATGGGGATCATGCCGGTCGGGAAAACCCCGCTCACCGCCGCCGTGGAACAGGCCGCCGAGGTGCTCAAGATCGAGGAAAATCCCGCCAGCGTCATTCTCGTCAGCGACGGTATCGAGACCTGTGATCGCGATCCCTGCGAACTCGCTCGGGCCATCCGCGCCCGGGGTGTCGCCTTCAAGGCCCACATCGTCGCTTTCGACATCGACTCCAAGGACGCCGAGACCATTCGCTGCCTCGCCGACGAGACCGGGGGCCGCTTCCTGCCCGCCCAGGATGCCGCCTCTCTGCGCGATGCCCTCGAGATGGCCGTGACCGCCGCCGCAGAGCCTCCCCAGCCGGCGATGCCCGAGGAGAAACTCGATCCCGCCACGGTGAAGGCGCCCGATTCCGTTCCCGCGGGCTCGGTGTTCGCGGTGGAATGGGAAGGACCCGACAACGCCGGCGATTACGTGACCATCGTTCCCAAGGACGCCGACGATCGCGACTACGGGAATCATGCCTATACCCGCAACGGCTCGCCCCTCGACCTGACCGCCCCCATCCAGCCCGGTCCCTGCGAAGTCCGTTACATGGCCGGCCGCGCCCGCAAGTTACTCGGACGGGCCGACATTCTTGTCACTCCCGTGGAGGCCACCCTGGAGGCGCCCGCCGAAGTGGTCGCCGGCAGCCGGATCGAGGTGAAGTGGACCGGTCCCGACAACCAGGGCGACTACCTCACCATCGTCGCCAAGGGCACCGAGGAAGGCGACTACGGCAACTACGCCTACACCGGCAACAGCCCGGAGGGCCTCGCCGAGCTTCGCGCCCTGGAGACACCCGGGGAAGCCGAGCTGCGCTACGTCACCGGGCAGAAGGCGAAGACCCTGGCCTCGCGACCAATCAGGATCCTTCCCGCCGAAGCCATCGTCAGCGGTCCGGAATCGGCTCCGGCCGGCAGCGAAGTCGAGATCCGGTGGACCGGCCCGAACAACCAGGGAGACTACCTCACCATCGTAGAGAAGGGAGCCGACGAGGGTGCCTACAAGGACTACGCCTACACCAAGAACAGCACCGACGGCCTCGCCAGGGTGAAGGCTCCCGAGGATGCCGGAAACTACGAGATTCGCTACGTCACCGGACAGGAGAGCAAGACGCTCGCGAGCGCGCCGCTCATCGTCGAATCCGTGTCCGCCACCGTGAAGGCGCCCGCTTCGGTCGTCGCCGGCGGCGAGTTCGCGGTCGAGTGGACCGGGCCCAGGAACCAGGGCGACTACGTGACCATCGTCGAGAAAGGCGCCGAGGTCGGCAAGTATCGCGACTACTTCTACACGAAAAACGGCGATTCTCCCGGCCAGCTGCGCGCCCCGGAAACCGCCGGCGAACACGAGGTCCGGTTCATGACCGGCGGCGGCAAGATGCTGGTCTCCACTCCCATCATGGTCGGCGCCGCCGACGCCACCCTCGAGGGACCGGAAAAAGCGGTCGCCGGGTCCGAGGTCGAGGTTTCCTGGACCGGCCCGGCCAACGCCCGCGATTTCCTCGCCATCGTTCCCGCGGGAGCCGACCATCGGCAGTATCGCTTCTACACCTACGTGAAGGACGAGCCGACCGTGAAAGTCGAGGCCCCCGAGATGGAAGGCGCCGCCGAGATTCGCTACGTCACCGGAAAGGACAAGAAAACGCTCGCCAGCGTCCCTCTCACCATCGAAGCCCCCACCGCCAAGCTGACCTCGGTGCCCGAGAAGATGCTTGCCGGCGACAAGGTGGCCATCGCCTGGGAAGGTCCCGACCACAAGCGCGACGCCATCTGCATCGTGCCGCCCGACGCCCCCGCCAAGCAGGTCAACAACTACATCTATCCGTCGAACGGTCCCGACCAGGAAATTCGCGCCCCGAAAGACCCCGGCGAATACGAGATCCGCTACGTCACCGGTCGCGAACGCAACATCCTCGCCAAGCAAAAGGTCACCGTGGTGGCCGAGTGATACCATTTCCGAGAAAAAACCTGACGATTTTCGGAGGCGGTTTTTCTCGGGGCGAGGCACGAGGAGGACGCGATGCGGGCATCGCAACCGACGAGCAACGAAGCAACCGGGGAGAACCGACCCGAATCTCCCAGAAACGCCGAAGGCTGAATCCCCTTTTTTTCCTTCCCTGAATCGTCAGGTGATTTCTTGGATTTGGTATGAGCCGGTCCTTCGTCCCCCGGGCGCGCCGTATCCCGCGTCTTCCCGCGCGATCAGCGCTCATGATCGCGCAGGCAGTTGGAGATCCAATCACGGAATTCCTCCCGCAAGCGATCGTAGTCCGCCCGGGAAATATTTGGAAAGCAGGATGACCTGAAGGCCGGGTTCTCGGAGTCCTTTGGCCACATCAAGGGATCGCGATTCAAAGCAAAATCCTCGTCGGAAAAATGGGATTTCCCGAGTTTCCAAATTGCAGTCAGCACCATGTCGGAGCTCGGAATGCGTTCGTTTTCGACCTCGTGCCAAAAGACGAAGGCGGCGAACCAGTAGTGCCGAGCAATCATGGTTTTCCGACCTGGCTCCTCCTCCAGGCCATACAAATCGCACGTCCGAATGAAAAACCCCGCGCCCAGGTTCTCGTAGTATCCGAGTGGATCGCTCGCATCCTTGGGAGCCGGCTCGGCATGGGATCCCGACACCACGCCCGTTAGTCCCAGGAAGACGACTGAAAAGAAGATTCTTCTTCCTAGATCCATTTTCATGCCAAAGACCCAAACGTGAAGCGACCCTACCCAATCGGTCATTTCCAGGCAAGGCTATCCGATCCGCTGGGTTCCGCTTCCGCACCGCCCCCTCTCGCCACGCTCCGAATCGACGGCTTCGCTCGTGAGCTCACGCTCCCACCAGCAGGCGGGTCGGGTCCTCGATGCATTCCTTCACCCGCACCAAAAAGGTGACGGCTTCCTTGCCGTCGACGATGCGGTGATCGTAACTGAGAGCGAGGTACATCATCGGCCGGATCACGACCTCGCCGTTCACGGCCATGGGTCGCTCGAGGATGTTGTGCATCCCGAGGATGCCGCTCTGGGGCGGATTCAGGATCGGGGTCGAGAGCATCGAGCCGTAGATGCCGCCGTTGGAAATGGTGAAGACGCCGCCCTGGAGATCATCGATCTGGATCTTCCCTTCGCGGGCCTTCCTGGCGTAGTCGGCGATGTCCTGCTCGATCTCGGCGAAGGACTTCTGGTCGCAGTCGCGGATCACCGGAACGATCAGCCCTTTCTCGGTGCCGACGGCCACGCCGATGTCGAAATAGTGGTTCTGGATGATCTCGTCCCCGTCGATCTGGGCGTTGATGGCGGGCACGGCCTTGAGTCCCTCGACGACGGCCTTCACGAAGAAGGACATGAACCCGAGCTTCATGCCGTGCCTGGCGACGAAGCTTTCCTGGATGCGTTTCCGCAGCGCCATGATCTCCGACATGTCGCACTCGTTGAAGGTCGTCAGCAGGGCGGCGTTCTGCTGGGCGCTGACCAGCGAGGCCGCGATCTTGCGCCGCAGCGGGGTCATCTTCCTGCGCGAGGTCCGCTCGCCCTGATCGGCGGCGGAACGGGGCGGCGTTTCCGACTTGGCCGATTCGACCACCGAAAGCTCGGGCTTGCCGCCGTCGCCTTTTCCGTCCTCCTCCTCCGAGGCGGCGATCACATCGGCCTTGGTGATGCGTCCGCCGGCTCCGGAGCCCTCGACGTCGTTGAGATCGACGCCTTTTTCCTCGGCGACCTTGCGCGCCACCGGCGTGGCCCGCACTTGCTCGTCGTAACCGTCCTCGCTTCCGGCTTCCGCGTCGGGGGCCGCTTTTTCCGGGCTCTCTTCTTCGGCCTTCCCTCCCTCGTCATCCGAGCCGGCCGACGCCTCGACCTGGCCTTCTTCGATCGAACCGATCACGGCGCCGATCTCGACTTCGTCGCCTTCCTGCGCCTGGATGTGGAGAATGCCTTCCACCTCGGCTTCGAGGTCCTGGGAGACCTTGTCGGTGTCGAAGGTGACCAGCTGATCGCCGGCCTTGACGCCTTCGCCGTCCTTCTTGTGCCAGGTGGCGATGGTGGCGGAGGTGATGGACTCGCCGACGGAGGGGATCTTGATCTCGTGGGCCATGGTTCAGGGAATCAATCGTGCGAAAACTCGGGGTGGAAAAACTGCGGAAAAATCAGACTTCGAAGGCGGCCTCCACCAAGGCTTCCTGTTCTCGCTTGTGAACGATCTTGGCGCCGGCGGCGGGACTGGCGGCCCGGTCGCGGCCGGCGTAGCGCACGCGGTGCGGGGTCAGTTTCTGGAGGCGCGGCCCGATGAAGGTCCAGGCGCCCATGTTGAGCGGTTCTTCCTGGCACCACACCCACTTGGCGTTGGCGTTCGGATAGCGCGAGGTGACCTCCTCCAACAGGTCCAGGTGCAGCGGGTAGAGTTGCTCGATACGGATGATGGCGCTGTCCTTGATCTCGTGCTCTTTCCGGTACTTGAGGAGGTCGAAGTAGACCTTTCCGGTGCAGAAGACGAGGCGGTTGATGCGGGAGGGGTCCTCCACCAAGAGGTGTTCGTCGTCGAGGATCTCGCGGAAACCGGTGCCCTCGTCGAATTCGGCGTCGTAGGAAACGCATCCGTCGTGATTGAGCAGGCTCTTCGGCGTCATCAGGATGAGCGGCTTGCGGAATGGACGCCGCATCTGCCGGCGGAGGACGTGGAAATACTGGGCCGGCTTGGTGAGGTAGCAGACCTGCATGTTCTGCTCGGCACAGAGTTGCAGGAAACGCTCCATCCGGGCGCTGCTGTGCTCGGGGCCCTGGCCCTCGTATCCGTGCGGCAGCAGCATGACGAGGTGGCTGTTCCGCTGCCACTTGCTCTCGGCGGAGGAGATGAACTGGTCGATGATCACTTGGGCGCCGTTGGCGAAATCGCCGAACTGGGCTTCCCAGAGGACGAGCGCGTCGGGCTCCTGCAGCGAGTAGCCGTATTCGAAGGCCAGCACCGCGAACTCGGAGAGCAGGCTGTTGTAGATCCAGAGCTTCGCTTCCTGGTCGGGAACGAGGTGGTTGAGCGGCTTGTAACGCGCCCGGGTCTCGCGATCGTAGAGGACCGCGTGTCGCTGGCTGAAGGTGCCGCGCCGGCAATCCTGGCCCGACAACCGCACGGCGTTGCCTTCCACCAGCAGGGCCCCGAAGGCCAGGGCCTCGGCCGTCGCCCAGTTGTAGGGACCGCCCGCCTCGATCGCCTTGCGGCGTTGCTCGAGGAAGCGTTTCTCGATCTTCTCGTTGAGTTTGAAGTCCTTCGGCACCTCCACCATCTTCAGCCCCATCTTGCGCAGGAGATCGAGGGAGATCCCGGTCGCCACCGGGTCGTGGGAATAGGGCGGCTGCGGCTCGCCGATGACCCCCTCGAGATCGTGCCCCTCGCCGCGGGCCTGGGCTTCCTCCAGTTCCTGCAGCTCGGCATCGAGCGCGTCCTGGCAGGATTTCTCGATGGCATCGACCTCCTCGCGGGTAAACTCGCCGCTTTCGACCAGCTCCTGCTTGAACAGGGTGGCGGTCGATTCGTGGGCGCGCACCTCGCGGTACATCTTCGGCTGGGTGAAGGCGGGTTCGTCGCCCTCGTTGTGCCCGTGGCGCCGGTAGCAGACGATATCGATGACCACGTCGGCCTTGAATTTCTGCCGGAAATCGAGCGCCAGCTCGGCGGCGTAGAGAACGTCCATCGGGGAATCGCCGTTCACGTGGATGACCGGCGCCTCGATCATCTTGGCTACGTCGGTGCAATAGGCCGACGAGCGGGCATCCGCCGGCGAGGTGGTGAACCCGATCTGGTTGTTGACCACGATGTGGATGGTTCCACCGGTTCGATAACCTGTCAGCTGGGAAAAGTTGAGCAACTCGGCGACACTCCCCTGCCCCGCGAAAGCGGCGTCGCCGTGGATCAGGATCGGCAGGACCGGTCCGCGGTTGACTCCCTGGTCGCGTTTCTCGGGATCGAGCGCCCGCTGCCGGGCCCGCGCCTTGCCCTCGACCACCCCGTTGACGGCCTCGAGGTGACTGGGATTGGCGGCGAGCTGAATGGAGACCTCGTCCCCGCTCCCGGTTTCGCGAACCGCCTCGAAACCGAGGTGATATTTCACGTCCCCGTCGCCGGCCACGAGATTGGGCACATAGTTGTCGGTGAACTCGTAGAAGAGCACCCGCAGCGGCTTGTGGAGAAAGTTGGCGAGCACGTTGAGCCGGCCGCGGTGGGCCATGCCCATGGAGATCTCCTGGACCCCCGCCTCGGGACAGCGCTCGAAAATGCCGTTCAACGCCACCATCAGCGATTCACCGCCCTCGAGGGAGAATCGCTTCTGCCCCACGTATTTCCGGTGCAGGAAGCGCTCGAACTCCTCGGCCTGCTCCAGCCAGGTCAATGCGGTGAGCTTCCGCTCCGGTGCCGGCGCGGGGAGATCGATGCGCCCTTCCACCCGCTCGCGGATCCAGTTCCGCATCTCGTCGTGGTGGATGTGCATGTACTCGATACCGAGCCGGTCGCAGTAGATGCGCCTCATGCGGTCGATCAGTTCCCGGAGCGGCATCTGCCGGCCGTTCTCGTAGAATTGCGTGCTGATCACCTCGTCGAGGTGCTCCTCCTTGAACCCCAACTGCTCCAGTCCGAGCCGCGTCTGCTCCGGCGGTCCCTCCAGCGGGTCCAGCCACGCGGCGGTGTGACCGAGGCTGCGGAAGGTGTAGACCGCCGTCACGATGCGGGCCCGAGTGGCGAGATCGAGTCCCCCGACCACCTCCGGTGAGCCCTTGCCCGCGCTCTTGGGAGGTTGCGATTGACCCAGCTCGAAGCCTTCGAAAAACGCCGACCAGGTAGGCTCCACCGAGTGCGGATCCTCCTTCCACTGGAGGTACTTTTCCTCCAGCAGATCGGCATTGGCGCGCGATGCGATATTCGAAGAACTCATGGGCTTTCAGCGGGTGATAGCAGGGGAAAACGGGGCTACGAACCATCCGTTCGTTACGTGTCCGACGCAAACGTCGAGTAGGAATTTGCAAGCTTTTTGCCAACCGGTGCAGGAACCGCAAAAAAGTCCCCGGCATTTCCGTGGTGAATTTGCTTGTTTGGCCTCAGCCGCTTGGTTGACTGGAGGGCGCCCTGCCCATTCCTCTCCCGATGCGTTTTCTCCTCCGCTCCCGGCTCCAACGACGCTGTATCCTGGTGTTCGTCACGCTGGCACTCGGCCTCGGGTCGCTCCCTGCGGCGACGTGGACCAACCGGGACGGGCAGCGGATCGAGGCCTCGGTCTTGGGCTACGACATCGAGACGCACGAGGTCCACTTCGCCTACGGAACCGACGGGGAAACCTTCCGCTATCCCCTGCGCGATCTCGATTGGCAGAGTCGCCTCCGGGCGGTCTTCTCCCCGGCTTCCCTCGCCTCCCTGAACGAGGCCGGCTGGCGCCCCGAACCAGCCTACTTCCTCCGCCTGGCACTGGCCTGGGTGCTGGCCCTGCTCGTTTTTTCCCTGGTCGTCTCCTTCGGGGGCTTCTGGACCGCGGCCCGGCTGGTGAGCGGCGAGCCCGGCTTTTTCTACCACCTGTCCGGTTTCCTGAAATACGTCTTCGCCAATTCCGTCATCGCCCTGGTTTCCTACACGCTCGTGATCCTGGCCGCGCTGAACCATTTCTCGGGCGTGGCCTCGGACGCCGCCTCCGCGCAGGACGCCCTCGCCACCCTCTCGTCCTCCACGTCCCTCCCCGGGCGCGGCTGGCTCCTGCTTTTCCAACTGGTCGTCTGGGCGATCCTGATCTTCGTCATCGGTTCCCACTATCAGTTGGGCTTTTTCCGTTCCCTCCTCATCCTGTTCCTCAACGGCTTTTTCGGCCTGCTCATCGCGGCGGCCCTGCTGCTCGGCCTGGGAACGCTCGCGGTGCGTCTCTTCCGGCGCCCGGATCTCCTCGATCACGTGGTCAACGGCTGGCTGCTGGAACCGCTCGGTCTGTTGTGACTCACAGACTCGCATTTGCGATTGCCCGGATTCCCCCTAATTTCGTAGGCTCCCGCTTTCAACCCTCGGAACCGGCCGGATTTCCCCACCCCGTCCCGGTGCCGCGGCCCCTCCGCCCCCCGATGATTCACGTTTCCCACCTGACCAAGCGCTACGCCGGCCGCACCGCCGTCGACTCGATCTCGTTCGACGTGGGACGGGGAGAAATCGTGGGGTTCCTTGGTCCCAACGGCGCGGGCAAGAGCACCACCCTGCGCATTCTCACCTGCTTCCTCTCGGCCACCGAAGGCAGCGCCACCGTCGCCGGGCACGACATATTCAAGGAATCCATCCAGGTGCGCCGCAAGGTCGGCTACATGCCGGAAAACGTCCCCCTCTACACCGACATGCGGGTCAACGAGTACCTCCGGTTCCGCGCCCAGATCAAGGGGCTGGGCTGGCGGGAAAGCCGTCGGGCGGTCGATGAGGCCATGGACATCTGCGCGCTCACGGAGGTGTCGAAGAAACTCATCGGCACGCTCTCGAAAGGCTATCGCCAGCGGGTCGGGCTCGCCGATGCCCTCGTCAACAAGCCCGATCTCCTCATCCTCGACGAGCCGACCAACGGCCTCGACCCCAACCAGATCCGCCAGGTTCGGGAACTGATCCGTCAACTGGGCGAGCGGCACACCATCCTGATCTCCACCCACATCCTCCACGAGGTCGAGATGACCTGCGGCCGGGTCATCATCATCGACCGCGGCCGCATCCGGGCCTCCGACACCCCCCAAAATCTCGTCCGCCGCCTCCGCTCCGCCGGCACCGTCAACCTGGAGGTCCAGGCGGATCCCGACCTCGTGGTCGCCGAGGTCGCCAAGCTCCCCGGGGTCGTTTCCGCCAAGCATACCGACACCCGCCAGGAGTGGGCCTCGATCGAAATCCGCACCGAGACCAACCTCGATGTCCGCGAGGAACTCTTCGACCTCATCGTGAAAAAGGGGTGGCCCCTGCGCGAACTGTCCCGTCACCAGGCCTCGCTCGAGGACGCCTTCGTCGATATCACCCACCAGACCGCGAACGAAGACTCCCCGTCCTGATCCGGAAACCTCTTCCCTCCGCTTTTCCATCGTGCGTTCCTTTTTCATCCTGTTCCGAAAAGAGCTGCGGTCCTTCTTTCTCTCGCCGCTGGCCTTCGTGTTGATGGCCCTGTTCGTCTTCCTCAACGGCTGGCTTTTCAGCAGCCTGGTGCAGGCCATGCGCGCGGCCGTCAGTTCCCGCAGTCTCATCTACAACCTCTTCGACTCGGGCTGGTTCTGGATGGGCTACTTCATTCTCTTCCCGCTCATCACCATGCGGCTCTTCGCCGAGGAAAAGAAACTCGGCACCCTCGAGGGACTCCTCACCGCGCCGGTCCGTACCGCCGAGGTCGTCCTCGCCAAGTATTTCGCCACCGTGGTTCTCTACGCGGTCCTCCTGCTTCCCATCTTCGGATTCTTCGCCCTCTTCCAGAAGGTGACCGGCACCGGGGCCGCCTTCCATTCCGGCGCCTTCTGGGGCAGCGCCCTCGCCCTGCTGCTGATCGGGCTGTTCAACATCGCCATCGGCGTTTTCGCCTCGGCCGTCACCTCCAACCAGCTGATCGCCGCCATGATCACCTTCGTCGGGGTCATGCTGCACTACTTCCTCGGTTTCCTGCACCAGTTCCTGACCACACCGGGTTCGATGTGGACCTCGACCCTCACCTACTTCTCCTCCATCGAGCACATGCACGCCTTCGCCGACGGGCTCATCGATACCCGTCCCATCGTCTACTATCTTTCCCTCGCCGCCCTGCTGCTGGCCCTGACCCATCACGTGCTCGAATACCGCAAGTGGCGGGCGTGACCGCACCGGCGACGCATTCAACCCTCTTCACTCCCCGACTCGACCCTCTTCCATGGCCAAGGGCAAATCCAGGAAACCGGAAAAGAACGACGCGCCCGCGCGGAAGAAGACCGCCGCGAGCGACAGCTCCGCCGGTCCGGCGCCGACGTCGAAGGGCGGAGCATCTGCCGCCCCCTCCGGCAGCGGAGAGCGCCTCACCTCGCCGCAGCGTTTCCTCGAGCGACTCAAGATCGGCGGCCAGGTCGGGCTCCAGATCCTGCTCGGGCTCGTCATCTTCGTCCAAGTGAACTACCTCAGCTGCCAGC